>CANIAA010000001.1 GCA_947465255.1 Flavobacteriales bacterium
CCGCAATGCTGTGAGCCTTTGGTAAACGCTCATAGTGACGGCTGATTTCAATTTGCTCGCGGTTCTCGAACACCTCCTCGAGGTTATCGCTGTTGCTGCCAAACTCTTCCAACTTCTGCGACAACTCTTCTTTCATCTCACGGCTAATTTGATTAGCTCGCTTGGTCAACAAAACGATGGTTTCGAAAAGGTTGCCGTCCACCTTGTCGTACAACTCGCTGGTGTTGCGGGTAACTGTAGTCTTGGCGGCAGTTGAATTCTTGTATGTACTCATTTTTTAGATTGTTCGCTAGCGGTTGAACTCAATTTCTCTAGTTGCTTTTCGCTTTTACGGAAGTAACTTTCAGCATCGCTTAAAAACTTACTCTCAGGAAAAGCGGCTGCGAATGTACGATAATTTTCAGCAACCGCGCGCATTCTTTCCAATTTCTTCTCTTCGATGCTCCCATCGGCAAGCATGTACTGACATTTGACAATCAAATACATAGCCTCTTCTCGATAGACCGAACCCGGATAGTCCTTTACGAAATCCTTGAGCGCCGAGGTAGCCGCCTTGTATTTCAAGGTCTTGGCGAACTGGTAGGCGTTTTCATAAGCCTTCCGCTCCAACTTCATATTCAGACGCTCCATTTGATGATTGGCTGAATCTTTCAAATGGCTACTGGGGTATTTATCCAGAAAAATCTGATACTCATCAAGGGCATTGCGTGTATCGGTTTGATCAAGCGAATAGGTCGGAGAAAGCTGATAGCTGCACTCTGCAGCCAAAAACAGACACTCCTCTGCCTTCGGGCTATTGGTGAAAGTCTTGGTGAAGGTTTTCAGGTAATAGTTTGCCAGATAGTAGTCCTTCACTCCGAAATGGCTCTTGGCGTACATGAAATAAACCTCTTCCGCCAGCTGCGTGCCGCGCGTTAGACCGATCAATTCTTCCAAAATAGGCAGTGATTTATAGAAGTATTCACCCTCATAATACTCCTTCGCTTTGGTGAACTTGTAATTGATATCAGTACTCTTCAATACTTTGTTGTACTCGCTGCAGCCCGACAGAACCCAGGCAAAGGAGATCAAAATAACAAGGACGTTGAAAAAGCGGTTGATGTTCATGACTTCGGCCGCGAAAATAAGCGAATGTCGCATTTGGGCCTTGAGATAGATAGAATGGACTCTGAAAAAATGTAAAAGCCGGGGCTGTTTATAACTGCTATCGAAGCCCCACCAATGAGCGTAACCATTTCCTAATTTTGGCTTTGAAATTTTAAAACCTGAATACGTTGGACATTTTTGATCGCATTGCCAAGAATCGAGGCCCGCTGGGTCAGCATTCTAAAGAATCGCATGGCTACTTCACTTTTCCAAAGCTGGAAGGAGAACTCGGCCCTCATATGACCTTCCGAGGCAAAAAGGTGTTGGTATGGAGTCTGAATAATTACATCGGACTTGCCAACCATCCGGAAATCCGCAAAGTCGACGCTGAAGCGTCTGCACAATGGGGTATGGCCTACCCAATGGGCGCCCGCATGATGAGCGGTCAAACAAAATATCACGAACAACTCGAGTCAGAACTCGCTTCTTTCATGCAGAAAGAAGACGCATTTTTGCTCAATTTCGGTTATCAGGGCTGCATGAGTGCTATTGAAGCTCTTGTGGGCCGCCACGACGTCATTGTATACGACAGCGAATGCCATGCTTGCATGGTAGATGGAGTTCGATTGCACAACGGTAAGCGCTTCGTTTTCCAACACAATGACATGGAAAGCTTCGAAAAACAATTGAAGCACGCGAAAGCCATCACCGACAAAACAGGCGGAGGCATTCTGGTTCTGACAGAAGGTGTATTCGGCATGGCCGGTGATCAAGGTAAATTGAAAGAAATTGTAGCATACAAAAAGGAATATGGTTTCCGTTTGTTTGTAGACGATGCCCATGGTTTCGGGTCTATCGGTGAAAACGGCCGTGGCGCAGGCGATGCTCAAGGCGTTCAAAAAGACATTGATGTGTACTTCGGAACTTTTGCTAAAGCAATGGCGACCGTCGGCGCATTTGTTGCCAGCGAAGAACACGTTATCGAGTACTTGCGCTACAACATGCGCTCACAAACTTTTGCCAAGGCTCTGCCAATGCCTATCGTAATCGGCGCCATTAAGCGTTTGGAAATGCTGCGCTCTATGCCCGAACTGCAAGAGCAACTTTGGCACATTGCAGGGGCACTGCAAAACGGCCTCAAAGACGCTGGGTTTGACATCGGATACACTAACTCTGTAGTTACTCCGGTATTCTTGAAAGGTTCACTCGGTGAAGCTACCAACGTGACACTCGAACTGCGCGAGACATACAACATCTTCTGTTCTATTGTGGTGTATCCCGTAGTTCCGAAAGATGTTATCATGCTGCGACTCATTCCAACCGTAGTGCATACCATAGATGATGTGAATTACACCATTGACAGCTTCAAGAAAGTGCGCGAGAAACTGGAAGCAGGAGCCTACAAAGCAGAGAAGATTGCTAGTTGGGCATAACCAACCCTGAACGTATAAAATAGAAAAGGCCGCGCATGCGGCCTTTTCTATTTTCCATTTCGGACTATTTCAAATTCTTGGCAAGATAATTCTGCACTTCGCGAATACTCTTTGGCTTCAATACAATCTCTCCTTTCGCATTGAGGAGAAAGAATGCAGGTGTGCGAGTTACGCGATAATCCTTCGCAACAGGTGATTGAAAATCCTTCATTCCACACACATTTGGAAAGTTGAAGCCTCGTTCTGTGACAGCCGCCTTCCAGGCATCAGCGTTGCGGTCAATTGAAACACCCAGAATCTCGAAGCCCTTTTTACTCCAAGCATCATAGCATGCCTTCACTTCTGGTGCTTCACCCTTGCAATGCTCGCAGTAGCTGCTCCAGAAAAGCACCAGTGTATACTTCTTCTTGGAAGCCAGCGCAAGCAAGTCAAGAGGCTGACCATTCACATCATTCAACTGAACATTAGGAGGTGTATGCCCAATCGATAACCTCTGAATGCTCTCTGCCGTATTTTTTACCACATTGCTGAGATCGGCATCGCCACACGCATCGCCATTTATATAATTGTCGATGATGTACATGCAAACGGTTTCCATATTGCTTTCATAGAAGCCAACTAGCATTTGATTCAACGCGAATTCAAGAACGGCATCGTGAGCCTTGGCTCGCTCCACTACAACTTCGATACAGCTATAAAATCCACTATCACTGCCTTTACTGAAAAGCCTCATGAAACTTTCTATGCGATCCGAAAGAACGCGGCTTCGGATAATACTCACATCACCAAAATCAACGTTGTCCCAATACTTTCGGATATCAGCGCGATTGGGCTCCTGCTTCCACCCCATCATTTTTGCGAGCTGAGTGCCTGGATAATCTGCAATGATCTTCTTCTGTAAATCAAGCAATTCCTTTTCCTTCAGAGCAAGCTGCTTATCGAAGTCTGCCTTCTTTTCAGGGTTTTTCGCTGCTCCAACCTTTGCATCCTTAATTGCCTTCAACAAACCGGGCTCTTGTTGCATGTAGAGTGCCCATCCCTGATTTTCGCGGGAATTAGATGACGACATAGCCGTTTCCAGTTTCGGTGCAGCGAATTGCAGAGCGATTTCCTTTTCGCTTGGGTTCAAAATGACTGGACACATGTTATTCTCATGTATACCCAACATGTAAACACCCAATTCATATTCTCGCTCCGCGAACGCAAACTGCCCGTTGCTGAGTTGAGCGCTGTCGAGCTTCACCACATTGCGTCCAAATGACTCCCAGATAAAAACCTTACCCATCTTCTGAGCAGTCATAGTGCCACTCACCTTTATGGCGCCTTTCACTGCGGGCCGCTGCAGCGAGTCTGAATCTGATCCGGAACAAACTGCACTTGTCAAAAACAAGGCGAACAATAGAAAATACTTCGTCATATACATTTCAATTTGATGATAACAAAAATAAGTGTCCGGCAAAATACCCTCCATCTCTTTGCCTATTGATGTGGCCTGTTGAAGCCGGATGTATTTTTGCGAACTCACGCAATTGATAAAAATCAGGCCAAAAAACGCAACACTCACCAACCCGCTTCGTAATGGATTCCGAAAGTACAAAACAGAAAGCTATGGCCTTGATGGGGATTGAATCAACGCACGATTTCGATGATATCACAAATCGGCATGAAGAAAAACTGTTCGAATGGAAGCAAGATGTATTGCAGAAATACATGGTACCTTCCCTGCTGCGCAGTAAACAGAAAATCATAAGTCAACTCATTGCGGCAGAACAAACGCTTTCATTAGCGCAAGCAGAAGTGGAAATGAGTGCAGAAATGCCTCGTTTATCGCACGCCAGCAAGGCAGATTTACTGGAATCATATGAAAGAGGCATGAGTAGTCTGAAATTGATGCTCATGAATTTGACATCATTCAAGCAACTCGAGCAAATCTTATCGGCGCTCATCGAGTGGCAAGAGTCGTATATGCTTCGATTCTCCGAACTTTTCCACGAGTATTCCGAAGCTCTTCCGGAAGAAGTAAACTCACGCGAAATGATTGATACCGGAAAGCTCCTTCTCGCTCTGAAACAAAATCAAATCGACAACAAGATGAGCTGGGCAATTGAAAGGGAAATTTCACGCATAAAAAAAATACGAGGAATCGCATAGTCCTACTCGTAGCGCAATGCCTCTATGGGATTTAACTTGGCTGCCTTGCGTGCCGGGTAATAGCCACTGATAACGCTCACCATAAAGCAGATAGTGACACCTATGAATATCCATGCCCATGGCACGGTGAAACTCGTTCCCACTACCAACGACACGACATTACCTGCCAGTATTCCGAGGAAAATTCCAACCACGCCTCCCAATTGTCCAATCATAATGGACTCTATCAGAAACTGAGATCGAATGGCGGAAGAGCTTGCTCCAATAGCTTTGCGGGTTCCGATTTCGCGCGTACGCTCCGTTACCGAAACAAGCATAATATTCATCAAACCGATAGCAGCCCCCAAGAGTGTGATCACACCTATAATCGAAGCACCAACGGTAATATTCGAGGTAAGATCATTCAGGTCGCGCGCAATTTGATCACTCTTGTACATTTCGAATGTATCTTCTTCCCCAGGCATATTGCCCCGAATGGTGCGCATTAATCCGCGTGCCTCATCCATAGCGGTGCTAATTGTGCGCACATCGGTCACACGAATATTCAAAGTATACTCTGTTTCAGCTGTTGCCATACTCTTTCTCACGTTAGAAACCGGAACCAGACATTGGTTGTCGCCAGACATTCCGAACGTATTTCCCTTACTCTTCAGAACGCCGATGACCTCGTATCGGTAACTTCCTATGAAGAGTTCCTTTCCAACTGCCCCTGTGTTTTCGAAGAGTTGCTTTTTCACATCCGCACCAATGATAACGACGTTGGTGCCATCATCCATTTCGCCTTCACTGAAATTTCGTCCCATTTCAAGATCATATCCTGAAAGTTCCAGGTAAGATGGCTCGCAGCCCAAGACACGAATGTTGGGGTTCGATTTAATGCTCTCATGCCGAAGCGTTGCATTAAATGACGCTACACTGGTCATGGATACAACTGAGGGATAATCGAACTCACGCGTGAAACGAATAGCCTCCTGAAAAGTAATCGGCGGATTCTCTCGTTCCACCTGACCCCGGCGGCCGCCCATAGAACCCGAGCGCATGGTGAAGGTGTTACTCCCCATTCGACCGAATTCCTTGTTAACCTTATTCTCGAGCGCCTGAGTGGCGGTAATCATGGCCACCAAAGCCATAATACCCAAAGCAATAATACTCACCGTAATGACAGCGCGTAAACGCTGACTACCGATGGCCAACCAGGCTATCCGTATGTTTTCGCGGGTGGCGGGTGAGAACAAGTGCTTCATGGCAGCGGTAAAACTACTGACATTCCTTTCAATCTGACTCGCAACTGAAGTTAATCCTAATTAACACTTGTGTTACTCATGCTACATTTTGTAGGCAACACCACCGATATATTTGCAAACCAAATTAAACCATGATGGAAGCAAAAGAACATGTGAAGTGCCTGATCATTGGCAGCGGCCCCGCCGGATATACAGCAGCAATTTACGCAGCTCGTGCTGATATGAAACCTGTGATGTACGAGGGTTCACAGCCCGGTGGCCAATTGATGGACACCACCGAGGTTGATAATTTCCCGGGCTACCCACAAGGCGTGAATGGCCCGGCCATGATGGCTGATTTGAAAAACCAGGCGCTCCGCTTTGATACGGATGTTCGCAGCGGCTGGGTCACCAAAGTTGACTTTACCGGCCCAAAGCATTGGGTTGAAATCGATAACGGCAAACACACCATTACAGCTGATTCTATCATCATCTCTACCGGTGCCAGCGCAAAGTGGCTGGGACTTCCCAACGAAACGCGTTTGCGTGAATTGGGTGGCGGTGTGAGTGCTTGTGCCGTATGTGACGGTTTCTTCTATCGCAATCAGGACGTTGTCATCGTAGGTGCCGGTGATACTGCAGCGGAAGAAGCGACTTACCTCGCGAAGCTCTGCAAACAAGTATATATGCTCGTGCGTAGCGATAAAATGCGAGCCTCCAAAGCCATGCAACACCGTGTTACAAACACTCCAAACATTGAAGTGCTTTGGAATACAGAAACAGAAGACCTTTTGGGTGACCAGGGTTTAGAAGCTGTATTGGTGAAAAACCGCGAGACGGGAGAACAACGCACATTGAAAGCAACCGGTTTCTTCGTAGCCATTGGTCACAAACCCAATACCGATGTTTTCAAGCCTTGGATTAATACCGACGAAACAGGATACATCCTGAATGTACCGGGTTCATCTAAAACGAACATTGAAGGTGTTTTCGTGGCTGGCGATGCTGCTGATAAAACATATCGTCAGGCTGTAACAGCAGCAGGAACAGGATGCATGGCTGCGCTCGATGCTGAACGCTACCTGGCCGCGAACGGAATTCATTAATCCGAATGCCTATACAATTTCGGCTCATTTTACTGGCCCTGCTTCTTAGCTTGTGCAGGCAAACATTAGCGTTTCAGGCAACAGCAGATTCTATTGCGCCCTTTTCGCAAGAAGAATTATTGGGCAAGTTCAATCCGGCCAAGCATAGCAGCTTTCAACTCATCGAGTCGCGGTTCTCGACCAAGACAGATATCTACCTGCGAAAGGAAGCGTATGAAGCATTCAAGCGAATGCATGAAGCAGCGTTGAAAGAAGGCATTACGCTGACCATTCTATCAGCAACGCGCAACTTTGATGCGCAAAAAGGAATTTGGGAGCGCAAATGGAAGCGGCCTCAATACGAAGGCAAGACCGATCTCGAGCGCATTGTCGACATCATGAAATTCAGCAGCATGCCCGGCACGAGCCGCCACCACTGGGGCACGGATATCGATCTAAACAGCTTAGAGCCTGCTTATTTCACCCAGGGAAAAGGTCTCGCCATTTATCAATGGCTGAACACTCATGCTGCCGAGTTTGGATACTACCAGACCTACACCTCAAAAAAGGATGGTCGCAGCGGCTATGAAGAAGAGGCTTGGCACTGGAGCTACATGCCATTGGCAGGCCCTATGCTGAATGCCTACAATCGACTCATTTCGTATTCAGATTTATCCGGATTTTCGGGAAGTGCTTCGGCAGACAAGGCACGAGTGCTGGAGGAATTCGTAAACGGAATTGCCCCAAACTTGAAGAAATAAAAAAAGGTCCTTTGCAGGACCTTTTTCATGAAGGGTGATCGATGGGGATCGAACCCACGACAACCAGAACCACAATCTGGGGCTCTACCAACTGAGCTACGACCACCGTCTAAAATGCGGGTGCAAATTAAATGTATTTTTCTTTCAGAACCAACAAGAAAATCATGTAATCGTTTGCGCTTAGATTGCAACCACAAAATACCGTGAGCGACAAGAGACTTTCCATACTATTTACATCGGGTTGGTATCCCAGCAAGGCACATTCTACCGTGGGCAACTTCGTGCAACGGCATGCCGAGGCGGTGGCTACACGATGCGATGTATGGGTCTTGTATGTTGCCTCCATGCCCCAATGGCAAGGTCCTCCCAAGATTGAAGAGCACCACGAGAAAGATGTAACTACGGTAATCGTCTACTGCCGACCCGGCTTTTTCGCCAAGCGCAAGGCATTCATCAAAGGCGCTTATCATCTGATTCGTTCGAAAAAAATTCAATTCGACGCCGTTCATCATAACGTGCTTTGGCCGCATGGATGGCAGCCTAGGTGGTTGCACAGCAAATTCAATTTACCCTACTTAGTGACAGAACACTGGACGGGCTATGACCCTATCAATGCAAACAAGCGACATCCGCTGCTGTTATGGATGTCGAAATTCGGTGCGCGAAAGGCGTCGTTCCTCTGCCCGGTCACCATGGATCTGCAGCAAAAGATGATTGACTTCGGAATAAGTGGCAACTATCGCGTTGTACCCAATGTTGTCGATACTCGTCTATTTTCAATGGCAGCTCCCGAGGGCGGCACAATTCGATTCTTACATGTAAGCTCATTAGTGGACGGCCACAAAAACATCAGTGGCATTTTGCGCGTTTGGAAAAAGATTTCAGATCGACTGCCCAACGTGCACCTCACACTTGGCGGCGATGGCCCGGTGGAACATTGGAAGCAATATGCGGCGAACCTTGGTATTCGAGCGAATTGCATCGACTTCTTTGGTGAAACCACCTGGCAAGGTGTTGCGCAAAAAATGGAATCGTCGCATGCTCTTTTGCTCTTCAGCAATTACGAAAACTTACCGTGTGTGATTGTAGAAGCCCTTGCCTGTGGCCTTCCGGTGATTAGCACGCGCGTAGGCGGAATCAGCGAACACATCAGTGCCGAGCGCGGTATTCTTGTTGAACGCGGCGATGAAGATGCATTACAACGCGCCATTGAAACCATGGCAAAGAACATACACACGTACGACCAATCTGCGCTGCGCAATTATGCGCTGGAGCGATTCAGTAATGAGGCGGTGGCGACGGAGTTTGAAAAGCTGTATAGGATTATAGCGAAGTAGGATTGTAGCATATAGGGCGCAGTCGAGGCCACATTCGAAATACAGCTAACGTTGCCAAAGCGAAGTCGAGGGTAATCCGTCCTCACTCTTCACACTAGACGTCCTTATGGTTCAAAAAAAATTGAAGGTTGAAAGTTGACACACCCTATAATCCTACAATCCTATTTTCCTACTATCCTTCTTCCGATAGAAATAGAAAATCACCAACGGCGAAATCAGCATCTCAGCAATCAGCGCAATAAAGAGCGTAAGACTGATGAGCAACCCGATATAGTATGTGCCGAGGAAATCAGAGAGAATCAGTGTTAAGAAGCCACCGCTCAAAATGAGCGTGGTTACTACCATTGCTTTACCTGTGGTGAGAAACGTTCGCTTCACTGCGTACATGGGCGTGAGGCCCTCGCGCAACAACGTGCGCACGCGCGCAAGAAAGTGAATCGTGTCATCCACCGCTATTCCAAAGGCGATATTGAACACAATTGACGTGCTCACCTTCAACGGAATTCCCATAGCGCCCATGATACCTCCCACAATCACCAGCGGTATCATGTTGGGAATAATCGTCAGTAATATCATCTTCGGTGATTGGTACACGATACCCATAATCAATCCGATAACCACCATGGAAAGCAATAAATCCCACACCATGTTCTCCACGAGGTAGCGATTATTCAAGTCAATCAAGTGCGCTGTGCCGGTGACCTTGTAACCGAATTTCGATTGACAATTTTGAGCGATGAAGCCATCGAGCGAATCATTCAATTGCTCGTAATGCACGCGACCAAAATCACCTATTCTACCTGCAATGCGCAACACCTTCTTCTCAGGGTTGTAATGCAGCTTAACGACTTCAGTCAACTCCTTTCTACTCAAAAATTTATTGAGCCTTCGCAACTCCACACTATCGGCGGGAACAACATAAAAATCCTGACTACCTGCGTTCATGGCCATATTGGCATTCTTCAGAATTTCATTGTAGGAAAGCAAACTTCCCACTCCATACACGTGGGTTAGCCAATGCTGAAGGGTATCCATATCCTTCAAAAATTGCTTCTCATTGATCTGATTGACATCTTCGAGCACGACGGCCATTTCGAATGGTCGGCAACCTGAGTAATGATCCTCCATAAAGAAGAACTCCTGTTTCAGTAAATGCTCATCACGCAAATCCTCAAGCATCTTATTGTCGACCTCGACATGCATGATACCATACACGCTCGCCGCACAAACGATAAGAGTCCCTGCAATTACTGCGCGTCGTTTTCGGATAATCCAGCGCAAAGCGCCGTGTAATTTCATAGTCCAGAAATCATCCGATGTTGCATAAAGATACAGGCGCTTCGGTGTTGCCAAAAACAAAATCGCCGGCAACATGGTGTAGGTTAAGCCGTAGGCCAGCATGATGCCCACCGACGTATAAATTCCAAAATTGCTGATAGGCTCAATGTTCGACAACACCAGCGTCAGAAATCCGATAGACGTTGTGAGCGCCGTGAGAAACGTGGCCAGTCTAATGCTCTTGAATGCATAGCGGATTGCATCGCGCTTCTCTCGTCCATTGCGCAATTCTTGCATGTACTTGGTCAGCACATGCACCGAGTCGCTCATGCCCACTACAAAAATGATGGTAGGCAGAATGGTGAGCATCAAATCCAGATCATTGCCCAGGATGCGAATAAATCCTAGTGTCCAGAGAATGGAAATTAAAACTACCAGTGTTGGAATAATGATTCCCCAGGCCGAGCGAAATGCAATAAATAAAAACAGCGTGGTAAGAATTAAGCTCAAGGAAATAAACAGAATGAGCTCTTGAATCATCAGCTCCACGTACAATCGTTGTCCGAGTGCTCGCCCGATAAGATGGGTTTTATGAAATCCGAATTCCTTGACTGCTGCTTCAATGTCGAGCGATAGCTGATCACATCCTTGCTTGGAAAGTTTCTCTGTATGTCGGATATTGATGGCAACCGAGTGAAAATCTTCTGCGAAGAAATAGCCCAGCATGCCTTCTGAACGAGCAATGTCCGTGGAGTCAATCGCAAAATTCTCGGGTTCATTCCAGCGCAATACCGGTAAGGACATCAGCTGCCCCAGCAATGGATCACGCACATAGCGTGTTAGCCGTGTGGGGCCCATAGCCGCGACGACATTCGGAACGGCCTGCAAGCGTGAGTTGAGACTATCAACCTGTTGGAGAAAACCAGCGTCGAACACGCTTCCGTCGTTCTCCAGCACAACCACAAAAAAGTCGTTGTCCGTTTCGAAATTATCGCGGAACTCCAGGTAGAAATCCGTTTCGGGGTCATCCTGAGGAAAAAAAGCTTCGAAATCATAACTGAACTTCAATGTAGCAGCAAGCCATATGCAGCATGCGCTGACTATGGCAATTACCACCAGTGATATGATTGAAACCCTTCTGCTCATCCCACGACTTCCATAACAACTTCCGTGGGATATGGTTTAACCCTAACCACAGAAATCCGATTATTTCTTCAGAGCATCGCGAATCTCTTCCAGCAATTGCTCCGAACGATTCACCTCTGGAGCAGGAGCCTCTTCGCTGGTGCGCATCTTATTCATGGCCTTGATCACCAAGAACATGAAAAAAGAAACCATAACGAACTCAATGGCAACCGTAATGAATGTTCCGTAGGCAATGACCGGCCCCATTTCTTTGGCGTTTTCTAATGACAAGCCTGATCCGCTTGCTTCCGCTAATTCACGTGCTGCACGCACATTTTCTGAAAGCGGATAATACAAATTGGAAAAATCGCGCCCCTGGATGAGCCCAACCAACGGCAGAACCATACCATCAATAAAGGCTGAAACTACTTTTCCGAAAGCGGCTCCCATCACAAAGGCAACTGCCATATCGATGAGGTTTCCGCGAAGAGCAAACTGTTTGAATTCTTTGACCATGTTGGTGATTTTGTCAAATATAAAAAAAGGCCCGTTGCCGGGCCCCTTTTACTTGTATTACGAGCGAATTACTTCTTGTCGTCCTTCACCTCTTCAAAATCGACATCCGTTACCTCAGCATCACTGCCTTGTGTATTTCCGGTTGCCTGACCCTGATCAGATGAATTGTTGTACATATCAGTAGCCGCTGCACCAAACACATTGTTCAAACTCTCAATAGCCGACTTGCAACGGTTCACATCCTTTTCAGCATGTGCCTGCTTCAACTCTGCCAGCGCACTCTCGATAGGTTCCTTCTTATCAGCCGGAATCTTATCGCCAAACTCCTTCATCTGTTTTTCCGTTTGGAAAATCAACGTGTCGGCCTGGTTAATTGTATCTGCCTGCTCACGAGCAACACGATCGCTTTCCGCATTCATTTCCGCCTCGCGCTTCATCTTTTCGATTTCTTCCTTGCTCAAACCGGAAGAAGCCTGAATACGAATATTCTGCTCTTTGCCGGTAGCCTTGTCTTTTGCGCTCACGTGTATGATACCATTGGCATCGATATCGAATGTTACTTCGATTTGCGGCACACCGCGTGGGGCTGAAGGTAAACCGTCGAGGTGGAAGCGACCGATGGTACGGTTGTCTTTCGCCATGGCGCGTTCGCCTTGTAGTACGTGTATTTCTACACTCGGTTGGTTATCGCTTGCGGTAGAGAACACCTCGCTCTTTTTCGTTGGAATAGTCGTGTTCGAATCAATCAGCTTGGTCATTACGCCACCCATCGTCTCGATACCCAGTGCGAGCGGAGTTACATCGAGAAGCAATACATCCTTCACTTCACCGGTTAGAACTCCGCCCTGGATTGCAGCACCAATGGCCACAACTTCATCCGGATTCACACCCTTTGAAGGCTCCTTGCCGAAGAATTTCTTAACGGCATCCTGAACGGCCGGAATACGTGTTGAACCACCTACCAAAATCACTTCATCAATATCCTTCACCGAGATGCCTGCCTTCTTCAATGCGCTTTCGCATGGAGCGATGGTACGCTGAATGAGGCTATCGGCCAATTGCTCGAACTTCGCGCGTGACATGGTTTTCACCAAGTGTTTCGGAATGCCATCTACCGGCATGATGTAAGGCAAGTTAATTTCAGTCGATGTGCTGGAAGAAAGCTCAATCTTCGCCTTTTCAGCCGCTTCTTTCAAACGCTGAAGGGCCATTGGATCCTTCATCAAATCGAATTGATTTCCGTTCTCGTTCTTGAACTCTTGAACCAACCAGTCGATAATCACCTGGTCGAAGTCGTCACCACCGAGGTGCGTGTCACCGTCGGTCGAGAGTACCTCGAACACACCATCACCCAACTCCAGAATCGATACGTCGTGTGTACCACCACCGCAGTCGAAAACCACGATTTTGATATCCTGCGACTTCTTATCAAGACCATAAGCCAAGGCTGCTGCTGTTGGTTCGTTAATGATACGCTTCACTGTCAATCCGGCAATTTCACCTGCTTCCTTGGTAGCTTGACGTTGAGCATCGTTGAAGTATGCGGGAACAGTAATTACAGCTTCTGTCACTTCATGCCCGAGATAATCTTCGGCCGTTTTCTTCATTTTCTGAAGCACCATCGCCGAAATTTCCTGTGGTGTGTAGTTGCGGTCGTCAATCTTCACACGCGGTGTATTGCCGTCGCCCTTCACCACCTCGTAAGGAACACGACCGGCCTCACGAACACATTCATCATAGCTACTTCCCATAAAGCGCTTGATAGAATAAACGGTTTTACGCGGGTTAGTGATCGCCTGACGCTTGGCCGGGTCGCCCACTTTACGCTCACCGCCTTCTACAAAAGCCACCACCGAAGGCGTCGTACGCTTTCCTTCGCTATTGGCAATTACCACCGGCTCGTTACCTTCCATAACGGCAACACAGCTGTTGGTGGTTCCTAAATCGATTCCTATTACTTTACTCATGATATTGAATTTCTGTTTGACTTCGTTTGTTTGTCGGCGGCGGCATTTCAACCTTCTTGCCATCGGGAAATTCAACCCGGTTTGCTGAAAATGTGTCAGTTTTACTCATGCGAGCGGCTGCTTTCTGACATAGCGGTTGGTTCTGACGTACTTTTTGTCGCAAATTGCCGGACCACAACACCCTAATGCTCCGAATTACCGACCAGACCGGTCGAAACATAGCGTTTGATCATCCGCCAAAGCGAATCATTTCCTCTGTCCCCTCACAGACCGAGTTGTTGTTCGACCTCGGTTTAGAAGAATCGATTGCAGGCATTACCAAGTTTTGCGTTCATCCGGCCACGGCCCGTCAGACCAAGACCATAGTGGGTGGCACAAAAAACCTTCATCTCGAGAAGATTGCTGCACTCAATCCAGACTTTGTTTTTGCCAACAAAGAAGAAAACGATCGCGCATCGATCGAATGGCTCGCCAACCGCTTCCCCACGTACATCAGCGATGTAAAAACACTCGATGATGCGGTGAATATGATACATGACGCCGGCACCATAACCAATAAGCGCGAAGGAGCCCTTGTTTTATCCAATGCCATTCTAGCTAGATTCAGGGAAATCATCCAACCACCCGTTCGACCGACGGCAGCCTACATCATTTGGCGAGACCCCTGGATGACAGTGAATCATGATACGTTTATTCATGACATGCTTACGCGACTTGGTTTTGCCAATGTTTTCGCTCAGCGAGAAGATTCAAGATATCCGGTCATATGTAATGCAGAGCTGGAAGAAGCCAACCCTGACTTTCTTTTTTTATCCAGCGAACCCTATCCATTCGGTGACCGGCACTTATCAGAGATTCAGAAACAGTTTCCAAGGGCCAAGACCTTCATAGTGGATGGAGAGATGTTTAGCTGGTATGGCTCCAGACTTCTGCAGTTCAACACTTCGTTTGCTCAAAATATTCCAAGAATGGCGTAAAAAATCAATTACTGATAATGTGAAACGACCGGAATCCTAATCAACTTTGAGGCGTGAATTTCACTATTCGACATATTGCTCGTCTTACCATTCTATTCTCACTTACCGCGTCCATCCTTTTTAACTCCGCTGAGATTTACGCGCAAAAAGTAGCAGTAGTCTTAAGCGGCGGTGGGGCTACAGCTCTGGCACACGTGGGGTTTCTCAAAGTATTGGAAGAAAACAATGTACCGATCGACTACATATGCGGCACGAGCATGGGTGCTGTGGTGGCGGCCATGTATGCGTCGGGCTACAGCGTGGCAGCTATCGATAGCCTAGTGCGCACCGACGAGTTTCTCGATATGGCTACCGGCAATCGAAACGATCAACTCGACTTCTATTTTAAAAATTCCGAGTCCGATGCTTCGTTCGGTTCAGTGCGACTAGCAAGCGGAAGTCTAATGAGCAATGCCATTCCTGCCAACCTCATCAACCCCGTTTTGCTCGACTGGAAATTAATGGAAGGATTTAGTCAGCCTGACGCTGCATGTGGAGGAAACTTCGACAGCCTGTATGTTCCCTTTCGTTGCATAGCTGCCGACATTGAAAGCAAACAAGAAATCATTTTCAGAAAAGGCCCTCTTAACGTTGCTACACGCGCATCGTTTACATATCCTTTTTACATACCGGCAAGAAAGGTAGACGGCAAATTGCTCTTCGATGGAGGTATCTACAACAACTTCCCGATTGATATGGCATATCGTGAGTTCAAGCCCGATGTGATTATCGGATGCAACGTTTCCGGAAGTACACCTAAGCCTAACGAAGACGATTTGATTTCACAATTACAGGCGATGATACTCTACAGATCATCTCCGCAAGTACCTCTTCTCAATACAGTAGTGGTTAGCCCGAAACTAAGTGATATCTCCACCTTCGACTTCGAAAGAATAAGCGAAGCCATCGAATTAGGTTATCAGCAAGCGCTCGAAGATTTGCCCTCAATTAAACAAGCCATAAAGCGCGAAGAAACACTGACATATAAAGAGCTGGACAGAAAACGCTTTCAGCGCAATTTTCAACCGTTGATTATTGATCAGATTTCTATTGAAGGCTTAAAAAAATCACAGCGCCGTTATGTGCAGAAAATCATGGTGAAGAAAGAAACGCCTGTTGCTTTGTCTGAATTGAAATCGCGCTACTTCAAGTTGTTTGGCGACGATAAAATCAACACCATATTCCCGACTGCAACGTACAAGCCGGAAACGAAGAGGTATGCTTTAAACCTCGACGTTAAAAAGGAGAAAGATTTGGTTTTGGCATTTGGAGGTAACTTTTCATCTCGTTCCATTAATACAGGATTCATTGGCTTGAAGTATAACCTTTTTGGGCTAACCTCAACTACTCTCACCGCCAATAGTTACTTCGGCAGATTTTATGGCTCGATACACAGTGATATCCGGTGGGATATTTCCGGACGTATACCGGTGTCCATTCAAGGTGGATTCACCTTCAATCGGTGGGATTATTACAAAAGTCTCTCAACGTTTTTTGAAGATGTGAAGCCTTCGTTCATTCTGATGAATGAGCGATTTGGTCAATTGGGCGTGTCCGTGCCGGCCGGAGTAAAAGGCATTCTACGTGCCGAAGGATTCTATACGCATCAGTTTGATGAGTACTATCAGATTACGAATTTCATTTCAACCGATACAACCGATCGTACCGAATTCAATGCGTGGATTGGCAAGGTCAGTTACGAAAGAAGCTCGCTGAATAGAAAACAATTTGCCAATTCAGGTTCATTCATTCAAGCAGTTGTCAAAGGAGTGCAGGGAGAAGAGTTTACCATTCCCGGTTCTACTTCGGAGATTCGTGACACAACCAAAACCTCACACACCTGGTATAGCGCCAAATTGAATTATCAGAACTACTTCTTCAACAGCAAGCGCCTCAAGTCGGGCTTCTACCTCGAAGGAGTTCTCAGCACCCAGAACTTCTTCAACAACTATATCTCTTCGTCTATTGCAGCGCCTGCGTTTAATCCGATCCCCGAAAGCAGAACCTATTTCCTGCCTCAATTCAGAGCACATCAATATGCAGCCTATGGTCTCATGAACGTCATTGCTTTCACTAAAAAAATCGAATTACGACTCGAGGGGTATGCATTTCACCCATTCAACTCAATCATCAAAGATTCATTCGGAAAGGCCATCTACGACACAACTCCGGTTATCCACTATCTGGGCTCGGCTAGTTTCATCGCACATACGCCTCTAGGACCCATTAGTTTGTGTGCGAATTATTACGATAAGAAAGATGAGCCCTGGAGTTTTGTGTTCAACTTCGGGTACATTCTATTCAATCGCTCTCCGCGCGATTAGCGAAAAAAAAGGGCCTTTCGGCCCTTTGTAATTTTGTTGCTTATCCGACGATGGTGTCGTAGGTCACTTTGTATTCCTTGTCATCCGGAAAATACTCCAAGCCCAAATCCAACCATTCCTTAGCTGCATCCTTGCTCGTTCCGGCCAAATTTGTTGCGTGCATTGTAAGCGCGTACTTTAAAAGATTAAGCTCTTCAGGCGCCTGTCCTGCTTTTTTCTCGGTGAGAATTGTCTTTGCTTTGGCCAAGGCCACTTCAGATTCCTTCTTAGCCTTCAATAATCCTTGCACCACGCCCATCATAAGCTGTGCGCCGGCATCGTTTGGATCAATGTCTAACAATTGATCATACAACTGCTTGGCCTTGCTATACTTCTGAGTGTCCATCATGGTTTCAGCTTGCGCTATGGCAGCACCACGAATTTGGGCAATGTAGTCTTCGTATTCCGACAGATATTTCTTCTCCTTGTCCTTGCCTCCGTATTTCGAGATATACTTCATGGCATCTTTAAATGCATTCGGATATTTTTCCTTGAACTCATCGCGCTTTGACATTTCATAGAAGCAGCGGCTCATGAACATGTAAGGCAACGGATCCTTCTTGGTCTTTTCGTCGAGCGTGTAACCCTCTGCCTTATAAAGACATTTCTCGTACTTTTCCGTAACGAACAAGGTGAGTAGATCCTTGTAATCGTTTTCAGTTTGCGCTTGTGCTGATGTTGCAGCGATAAACGCTAAAATCAAAAAAGAAAATAACTTTTTCATGTGTTCTTTTGTTTGTAGGAAGGCGTAACTAAAAATTGTGCCTAAATGGGGCGTCCCTCTTCCGACGCAAAAATGAGCAAAAAACCTTGAGTTCCACACATTCACTCTCCGAATCGTCAACTTCCTGCATTCATTGGTTTCAAACGATGGGTTGGGAGGCTGCGCCCTTTCAGCTAGAGAGCTGGGAAGCACAAGTAAATGGGGAACATGGGCTCATCAACGCTCCTACGGGAAGCGGCAAAACATACGCAGGTATGCTGGCCACCATTGCACGACACAGAAATACAAGAGGAAAAATAAAAGGACTTAAGCTGTTGTGGATAACCCCCATCCGGGCGCTCGCCGCAGAAATCGAGAAATCGGCCAACCGCGCTATTGCCGGCATGCAAAGCTCACTTACCACCGACATCCGAACAGGTGATACCGACCCTGCACGCAGAGCAAAGCAGCTTAAATCATTGCCGAATATTCTCATCACTACACCGGAAACGTTGCACCTCATGCTGTGCTCCAAAAATGCGAGTGAACTTTTTGGACAACTCGAGGTCATCGTAGCCGACGAATGGCATGAGCTCATGGGCACAAAACGGGGTGTTCAGGTTGAGCTTGCTTTGAGCCGTCTGAAAACACTTTCTCCTCGGCTTCTCGTCTGGGGAATTTCGGCGACCATAGGCAATTTGACGGAAGCCATGCAATGCCTGTTGGGTATGAAGACAAGCGGCAAACTCATTCGCAGCTCTGCTCAAAAAGAATATGAAGTTATTTCCATATTACCCGAAAAGGCGGAACGTATGCCTTGGGCAGGGCACTTAGGGACGCGATTGGCGAAAAGTCTGTTGCCTATTATTCACCAAAGTACATCCACACTCATTTTCACCAATGTGCGATCGCAGTGTGAGATTTGGTACAGAACGCTGCTAGAGCTCGACCCTTCTCTGGCGGGTGTTATGGCCATGCACCACGGTAGCATCAGCAAAGAAATACGCGCCTGGGTAGAGGAAGCTTTGTACGAAGGCCGCCTGAAGGCCGTAATCTGCACGAGCAGTTTAGATTTAGGGGTCGATTTTGCCCCGGTCGAAACCATCATTCAAATTGGCGGACCGAAAGGTGTTGCTCGCTTCGTGCAGCGCGCCGGACGGAGCGGACACAGACCCAATGCCAAAAGTAAAATCTATTTTTTGCCCACCCATTCGCTTGAACTCATTGAAGCCTCTGCGCTTCGAAAGGCCATTGATGACAACTACCTCGAAAGCAAGCCGCCGCTTACGCTTTGCTTTGATGTACTAATCCAATACATCGTAACGCTGGCATGTGGTGAGGGCTTCGACAGTGATAAAACATTTCTTGAAGTTAAAGAAACTTGCTCCTTTGCCGAGTTAACCGAAAGCGAATGGAATTGGGTTGTACGCTTTGCTGCAGTGGGTGGTAATTCACTAGGCAGTTACAGCGAATACTCCAAAATTGTTCTCAAAGATGGCATGTATAAAGTTGAACAGGCGCGTATTGCTAACCGGCATCGTATGTCGATAGGCACCATTGTGAGTGACACACTCATGCTGGTGAAACTTCGCAAGGGCGGTATGCTTGGTCACGTGGAAGAATCATTCATATCGCAACTGGAGGAAGGTGATCATTTCTGGTTTGCAGGTCTCAGCCTGCAACTGCTCAAAGTGAAAGACATGACAGCGTTGGTACGCAAGTCGGAATCAACTACCGGTCGGACTCCTGTGTGGCTTGGAGGCAGGCTTCCACTCTCTTCGCAGATGAGTGTGATGCTGCGCAAGCAATTGCAAGTTGCCGAACAGAACTCAAGTCAATTGATAAAGACACACCCTGAGCTTTCTTTTATTCAACCTATTCTGAATCTGCAGCGAATGCGCTCGCATGTGCCACTGGAAAATGAGTTGTTAATAGAAGTTTTTAAAACATCCGAAGGATTTCATCATCTCTTCTATCCATTTGAAGGAAGGGCAGTACATGAAGGAATAGCCTCACTCCTCGCCTATCGCATCGGAAAAAAAATGAGTATCAGTTTTTCGCTGGCATACAACGACTATGGCTTTGAACTGCTCAGTGATCAATCTGTGCCCATTGCGGAATTCATTGCATCTAATCTCCTTTCTGCGGATAATCTTGAAGAAGACATTCTCGCCGGAATTAACGCCGGTGAAATGGCAAAGCGCAAGTTTCGCGAGATTGCAGCTATTGCCGGTTTAGTATTTAAAGGATATCCCGGTCAGAAAATCAAAGACCGGCATCTTCAAAACTCCTCTCAACTTATTTATCAGGTTTTCGAATCGTATGAGCCCGACAACTTACTCTTACGGCAATCACTTGATGAAGTCGTCCATCAGCAACTCGAATACACACGCACACGAGAAGCGCTAGAACGTATGCAAAAGCAAAGCTGCATAATACGAATGCCCGAGAAACCAACACCTCTGGCCTTTCCGATTATGGTTGATAGACTGCGCGAACAGATGAGTTCAGAAGCACTCATTGAGCGCATCGGAAAAATGACGGTCGAGTGGAGTGATTAATTAGAAAAGCGCAGTACCCGTCATTTCTGCAGGCTGAGCAACTCCGAGCATTTTAAGAATGGTGGGAGCTACGTCTGCCAATCTTCCTGCAAGCACACTTGATACACCTTCATCAATTATCCAAACGGGAACCGGATTGGTCGTGTGAGCAGTATTGGGGGAGCCATCTTCATTCACCGCATAATCCGCATTACCATGATCTGCAATAATGACGAAAGAATAACCACACTCTAAACCTGTCTCAACCACTTGCTTCAAACAAGCATCGGTTGTTTCGACGGCCTTTACAATGGCCTCGAATACACCGGTGTGTCCAACCATATCCGGGTTAGCGAAGTTGAGGCATATAAATCCTGCCGGGTCGTTTCGCATTTCAGTGCAGATAGCATCGGCAATGCCATGTGCGCTCATCTCAGGTTGCAAGTCGTAGGTTGCTACCTTCGGAGAGGGCACCATGATGCGTCGCTCGCCGGCGAACTCCTTCTCCCTTCCGCCGCTGAAAAAGAACGTAACGTGCGGATACTTCTCCGTTTCAGCAATGCGAATCTGCGTGATGGCATTATGCTCCAGCACCTCACCCAGTGTTTGATTGAGGTTATCCTTGTCGTAAACCACCTTCACGTTTTTGTAAGAATCATCGTAGTTCGTCATCGTCACATAATAAAGTGACATGGGCTTCATGCCGTGTTCAGGCAATTCCATTTGAGTAAGCACTTCCGTTATTTCACGACAACGATCAGTTCTGAAATTGAAACATATAACAACATCATCCGAATGAATCACAGCCAGTGGACGATTCGCCTCCTCCACTATTACCGATGGTTCGATGAACTCATCGGTGATTCCCGAGGCGTATGATTGTTCGATGACTTCAGAAGCACGTTGATAGCATTTTCCTTCACCATGCACAAGCGCATCATAAGCACGCTTCACGCGCTCCCAGCGCTTATCACGATCCATCGCGAAATATCGCCCACACACCGTTGCAATTTTTACAGGCATTCCGGCAATGTGATTTTCCACTTCACGAATGAATGCTAATCCACTCTTTGGATCCGTATCACGTCCATCCGTAAAAGCGTGTATGAATGTGGAAACGTCGGTAAAAGTTGCCGCCATGTCGCACAGCGCCTTCAGATGATTGATATGGGAGTGCACACCACCGTCACTCACCAAACCCATCAAGTGCACACGCTTGCCGTGTTGTGCTGCGAACTGAAATGCATCACGAAGGACCTTATTTTGTGCAAGCTCTCCGTTTCGAATGGCCACATTGATTTTCACTAAATCCTGGTAGACGACTCTGCCTGCTCCTATGTTCATGTGACCTACTTCACTGTTGCCCATTTGTCCTTCAGGCAAACCAACATTCTCACCATCGGTGCGCAATGTAGCTGATGGGTAATGCTGTGTCAGGTAATCGGCAAAAGGTGTTTTTGCCGTATGCACAGCATTGCCTGAGTTCAAATCACCATTACCCCATCCATCGAGAATCACTAAACAAACTTTCTTACTCATACATCATTCTGCTTTTTAAACTTAACCGTAAACAAAGCGCCACCATCGACTTTATTGGTAGCCGTCACTTCGGCACCGTGCATGCGCGCAACGGCGTCGACTATAAACAAGCCTAATCCTGTTCCTTTCGAGGTTCTGGTTTCTTCGTTTCCGATGCGATAAAATTTTTCGAAGATACGTTTCTCTTCGCCTGAAGGAATGCCCGGTCCATGATCGGAAACCGCTAACAATACGTTTCCGCCTGACTGCTGGAGTTCAACCCTGAGGGGCTTGCTAGAACCATACTTGAGAGCATTATCGATAAGGTTGCCTATCAACACGGATAACATCTGCTCGTCACCTCTTACACGGATAGAAGCTGCAACTTGTCTCTCGATTGACACCCCAAAAATTTTTTCAAATCGGCGCACTTCCTGCTCAACCAAATCCGACAACTGCACAATGGAGGAAGTAATTGCCTCCTTGCTACCATCCAGTCTGGCTGCCATGAGGATATTTTCCGTAAGCGATTGAAGACGCTTTGTTTCTTGCACCGACTGCTGCAGAAGCTCACGACGCTTATCGTCACTCAGCGTTCGCGTTTGCAACGTTTCGAGGAACAGTTTTACTGCGGCAATAGGGGTCTTTAGCTCGTGCGTTACGGAAAGGAGAAAATTCTTTTCCTTTCGAGCTATGGCCAATTCACGCGAAACGGTGCGCTGGATATATCGAAACCCAATAGCCAACAGAAGAAAAAACACAATGCCTTCACCCGCCACCATCCACACTTTTGAACGAAGCTGCAGATATTGAGCATGAATATCAGACTCATTGCTTATAATAATTCGCGCATTCAACTGAACCAATTGGTAGCCCCACCAAATAAGTTGAAGCAAGACATAGATAGCCAGTATGTAAAGCACCCGCAGGGCTATTTTCTCTTTACGCATTTAGACTTACGAGCAATGTTTTCTTGGATGTGACAAAGATGGGCTAAAAAAAAGGCCCCTTTGCGGGGCCTTTCAAATTACTTCTTCTTTGTGTCCTTTGGGGCAAGCTTTGGCTGTGGACCCGGTGCAGGTGCCGGCTTGGTGCCTTCTTCTGCAGGCTTGGCTCCTTCCGGGCGTGGCTTAGCTTCCGGAGAGCGACGAGGCATGCGCTTCTCGAAAACCATGTGTGTAGCTTCCGGCTTATTCTCCTTGTCGTAAGTCACATAATTCTGCTGGAACTTGTAACCAACCGACGACAAATAGTTCATCGCATCAGGAACCGTAGGGAATACCATTGAGCGCATTTCAGAAAGTTGCTTGATCAACTCCTTATCTGAAAGGCTTGCCAAAATCTCACGACCAAAGTCAGCGCGAATGGTTTGCACACCGGCTGGGTTGGTTCCAATGATCAACTCCAAATAGATTATCTCAGGATTTGCAATCGCAAATTTGTTATCCTGTGGTTTTGCAGCCGGGGCTACCGCTGCAGTTTTGTCTTGGGCAAATGCCAATACAGGCAAAGCCATCAATGCAATCATTACAAACTTTTTCATCATGGTTTCATTTATTAGTGTGGGCAAAAATAACCTTGCTCACCGAGGACGCAACGAAAAGCTATTCACAAGCTATTAAATAGCGTTAAAGAAAGGTTAATGGTGTCAATGCCATGGGCGCGCAAGCCGGAAATGCTCCTTCACTCTTCCGTTGGTTCTGTATAGAACACCGAAATCAAAAAAATCAAGCGTAAGTGTAAACCGCGGATCTGCCACGCACGTTTCCCAGGCGGAAGTCATCGATGGTGACCAGTATATATCGTCGAGCACGATGACTGTGTTTTCTGACGTGTATGGATAAATCTGATTGAGATACGCCAGGCATGCTTCACCCCGATGATCACCATCAATGATTACAAAATCAACCGAGGGCATCTGTTGAAGCACGCCATCCAAGGTATCCGCAAAACGACCGGTGATGGATTTGATGGAATGCAATCCCAGCGCATTCCATGTTTCTTTCGCCAAAGCGGCAATTGCTTCGCTGCCCTCCAGTGTATAAATTTCACAACCGGGTATTGAATCGGCCAGGTGCGCAGTTGTGATACCCAGCGAAGTTCCCATTTCCAATATCTGTTTGGATTGCGCATGCTGCGCAAGCAATGAAAGCGCTCTTGCATGCGAACCGGGTTGAAGGGCTGTTCGTGCAATGTCACTAACTCTTCGTTTACTGTGATGCTGAGCCCGGCTCCCGGCGCCATAGTCGAGTACATCGAGAACCCTGGATGAATTCCGCAGATGCTTTCTTCGCTGCTCGATTGCGTCGTGATTTGGACTGCGTCTTTTGTTGCGCAGAATAACGGTTATCAGTTCATAAACGAATGGCGAATGAACTCCGTGCGGACCTCGCGCATACCAAAGATGGCGCAAGTATGCATTCACCTCATGCAGACGATTACTCCACATGGGCTGACTAGCTTTCTGATTTTTTCTGTAATTGTGCAACCTGACGCAACAATTCAGGCAACTTCATAAAGCCCAGGTACGATTTTTTGTAGTCCATGAAACCAAAAGCGGGAGAACCTTGAACAATACTATTAGGCTCCTTAATTGCTGAAGCAACTCCGCTTTGTGCTGCAATCTTGGTTCCATCTGCAATGACGATGTGACCAACAATACCCACTTGTCCGCCTATCATACAATTGCGACCGATGCGTGTTGAACCTGCAATACCTGTTTGCGCGGCGATCACTGTGTTCTCTCCTATTTCCACATTGTGTGCAACCTGAATAAGATTATCCAGCTTCACACCTTTGCGAATGATGGTAGACCCGAGAGTTGCTCTATCAATCGTAGTGTTGGAACCAACTTCCACATAATCCTCCAAAATGACATTGCCGATTTGAGGTACCTTCTGATAGTTGTTTTCCGAATTCGGCGCGAACCCAAATCCATCGCCACCGATAACCACACCACTGTGTAGAGTGCAATTCGCCCCGATTACACAGTCGTTATAAATACGTACACCCGCATGAACGACCGTGCCCTCGCCAATTGAAACATACGGCCCGATGGAACAATTCGGGTAGATACGCACTCCCTTTGCAATTCGAACTCCCTCTCCGATGTAGGTAAACTCGCCAACATAAACATCTTCTGAAATGCTCGCTGAAGCATCCACGTGCGACTTTTCACTCACAACCGCTTTTGGCATTCGCAGCTGATGATAAGCCTCTAACAATTTGGCAAAACACGCATAGGGCTCTTCGACGCGAATGAGCGTAAGCGTTGCGGGCAGCGCTTTTTCAGCTTTGAAATCCATTCCTACAATGGCTATAGAAGCACCGGTCGAATAAATGTGCTCTGTGTATTTTGGGTTGGCCAGAAAGGTGAGAGTACCTGACTTCCCCTCTTCAATTTTGGAGAGACCGCTTACTGCAGCGTTTGCGTCACCTTCCACTATGCCCGAAAGCATGGCAGCAATTTGTTCGGCCGAAAATTGCATTATACGTGTGTTTTAGATGGATTAAAAACCTTTGCGAATATACCGTCACGGCGACAATTACCCGAAGTGTCTGCTTCAGCAGACATGACAATTATCGCACTTTAATACGCGCACCAACCGACTGCATGAGTGTATAAAACTCAGGGAAAGACTTGGATACGGCTTCTGCTGATTGAATATCGACAGGAGCGCCGGCCAAACCAAGCAACGCGCTTGCCATTGCCATACGATGATCATTGTGTGAATGCAGTTGAGCGGAGCGTATTGCCGCGGGATAAATTTTCATATCCTCATCACGAAGAACTATGCGCACTCCTGCTTTGGCAAACTCTTGCTGAAGGGCCTTAGCACGATTACTTTCTTTATGCACAAGACGTGATACGCCGGTGATACAAGAGACACCATCCGCAAATGCTGCAAGAACTGCGAGAGGAGGAAACAAATCAGGACAATGTGTTGCGTCAAACTCAAACGCATGCACATCAGACTGCCATACCTTAATCGCATTCGTTTGTTTTTCAAAGCGCACACCTGCTCGTTCCAAGGCGTCGAGCACAGCCTTATCCGCCTGTGCGGAATCCAGATTGAGATTACCAACAACCAATCCTTCTTCGGCTGTCAAGGCGCCCGCAACAAGTAAAAACGCTGCGCTACTCCAATCGCCCGGAACCGTAAGTTCGGTTCCCTTCCAAGCTTTTGGTATGATGTGAAATCGCTGGTAGGAATCATTCACTACCTCGACTCCAAATCGGGTCAGAACCTCCAGAGTTAGATCGATATAAGGACGACTATTCAAATGACTTACCTCTACCACCGAAGGTTCAGAGGCGCGAGCAAGGGCAATGAGCAATCCGGTTAAAAATTGCGATGAAAGGGATGCATCCAACTGAATATTTCCACCCTTAAAAGGGCCTCGAACACGCATGGGTAAACAACCTTGGTTTGAATCAACCGACACTCCACTTTGCTCAAGTGCGCCAATGAGATCATGAAACGGACGCTTCATCAACGAACCTTTACCTGTAATGGTAACCGGCGTTTCGCTCAGCGACGCTATCGACGCAAACATGCGAGAAGCCAACCCCGATTCACCACATTGAACTTCATCTTTCGCATTGCGAATACCGGCTGCGAAAGCATGCGGGAATCCGCCCTTTATCTCGACTGTTGAACCTTTGCGCGTTACGATAGCACCGAGATCTTGCACGATTTGCAACGCTGCTTCGCAATCATCATTATCCGGAAATCGGTGAATGGTTGTGACACCCTTTGCTAGAAGAGCACACGCTATCATTCGTTGTGCATCACTCTTGCTTCCCGGGGCTTCGATACGCCCCGTCAAAAGCGATGGCCTGACTTCTACCTTCATTTTTTACCGATGTAAATACTGGCAATGCCTCCGCTCAATGGAATGCAACGACAATCGCGATAGCCTAATTCCTGCATAATGTGGACGAAATCGGAACCGGATGGAAACGCATCAACCGACTCCGGGAGATAGGTGTAAGCGCGTGCATCTTTCGAAACGAGCTTGCCAATGGTCGGCATGATGTATTTGAAATAAAACGTGAACAGTTGCTTGATAGGAAAACGCTTTGGGCCTGAAAACTCAATGATGACACCCATGCCACCCGGCTTGAGAACGCGAAGCATTTCACTCATACCCTTGCGCAAGTCCTGAAAATTACGCACTCCAAACGCCACCGTAAAGGCATCGAAATGACCTGTTTCAAAAGGTAAATTCTCGGAGTCTGCTATTTGAAAAGTGATGGCGTGCTCCAACTTCTTGGCGGCCACTTTTTTCTTGCCCACTTCAATCATGCCCGCACTGATGTCCACTCCTATTATCTGCGCGCCTTCCATTTTCATACGCACAGCTTCCAGCGCAAAATCGCCCGTGCCGGTAGCTACATCCAGAATGAGTTTTGGGTTTTCCCTCTTCAACAAGCGAATGGCTTTTTTACGCCAGAGCACATCAATACCCAGTGAAAAGAAATGATTGAGGAAATCGTAGGAATGCGAAATGTTGTCGAACATCTCAGCTACCTGTTGTTTTTTTTCGCCCTCTTGCGAATACGGTTTTACTTCTTGCACGGACTATAACAGAATTAGAGGGTCATATGTTCGCCGACCATTTTCGAAATAGCCTCTTGCATCAATAATTCCTTGTCGACAGGCACCACACCTACCTTCTCGCATACCAGTCCGCCGGCAATATTGGCAAGGGCAGCATACACACTCGGCTCTGCGCCGGCTGCCATGGCCAGTGATGCCACGCTGATAACCGTATCGCCGGCACCACTCACATCTAAAATTTCACGCTTATGAGCTTTTTCATGCACGAAATCTTCCGAATGATTGGCAACAACGCCCAGCTCCGAGAGTGTTACCATCGTCACCTTATTAGCCAATTGCTGTTCCAAATGATCGATGGCTGATTTCAACGCTTTGAAGTCGTTCTTGTCAAATTCAAGCTTGAGACCTTCCTTCAATTCCTTCAAGTTGGGCTTGAAAAGCGTTGCGCCCCGATACGAGAAGAAATTGTCTTTCTTGGGATCAACGGCGGTTGGTATGCCGCGCTCATTGGCCCAGTTCAATACCGTCGAAATGACACGCTCCGTGAGCACGCCTTTGTTATAGTCTTCGAAAATGATCACATCTACTTTCTGACGTTCGAGAATCGCCTTCACACAATCGAGCAAATGGCGCTCGTCTGTAGAGCTCAGCGGAGTTGTAATCTCTTCATCAATGCGCAACAAGTGATGTCCTTGACTGATCACACGTGTTTTCACGGTGGTCATTCGCTCGGGCGAATCGATAATACCCTCCGTAGAAAATCCATTTTCCTTCAACGTCGAACGAAATACATCTCCCTTCGTTCCGTCGCCCACTACCGATGCAATGATGGCCTTGGCACCAAGGTGCTTCACATTGAGCGCAACGTTAGCAGCGCCACCCAACCGGTTTTCTCGCTTCTGCACTTGTACAATGGGCACCGGTGCTTCCGGTGAAATGCGGTCGACCTTTCCCCAGTAATAAGCATCAATCATCACATCGCCTATAATAAGCGCCGTAAGATTATTGAAGCGGGAGAAGAGTTCAGTGATTTCGTTTTTCGTCATGATTTCTTATTTCAATTGGGCAAGCCCTGCCGCAATGCGGCGAATGGCTTCCTTCAACGTTTCTTCTGATGTTGCGTAGCTGATGCGAATGCAGTTGGCGTCACCAAACGCATCGCCGGTTACGAGAGCCACATGCTGCGTGCGCAACAGATACATCGATAGATCAGTTGCGTCGTTGATGGTGTGTTCGCCGTCTGTTTTTCCGAAGTACGACGACACATCCGGGAAGAAATAAAACGCGCCCTCCGGCTTATTGAGCTTGATGCCCGGAATTTCTTTCAGTAAGTCATACACCAAATCGCGGCGCTTACGGAAAGTATCAATCATCGGTTGAATCACCTCCGGATCGGCTTCCATAGCGGCCTTCGTTGCCATCTGCGCAATGCTGTTGGCACCGCTTGTTATCTGGCCTTGCATCTTGTTGCATGCATCGGCAATCCACTTCGGTGCGCCGATAAAACCTATGCGCCAGCCCGTCATGGCAAACGCCTTTGAAACTCCGTTCACGGTGATCGTTCGATCTATCATGTTTCCGATCGATGCAATGCTAGCAGTGCGACCGCTGAAGTTGATATGCTCGTAAATCTCGTCGCTGATTACATACAACTCTTCCTTCTGCTCAATGACACGTGCAAACGCTTCCAGCTCCTCGCGGCTGTATACCGAGCCTGTAGGATTGCATGGAGAAGAATAGATTATGAGCTTCGTCTTTTCATTGATGGCCTGCTCGAGTTGCTTTGCTGTAATCTTGAAATCTTGATCTACAGTGGCCGCAAGCATTACTGGAATGCCGCCAACCAATCGGACCATTTCGGCGTAGCTCACCCAAAAAGGACTTGGCATGATCACCTCATCGCCCGGATTTACCAATGCGTAAATCGTATTGGCGATCGCTTGCTTGGCACCTGTCGAGATGACTATTTGCTCGGGTGAATAGTCGAGGCCATTGTCGCGCTTGAACTTGGCTGCAATCGCCTTGCGCACTTCCGGAATACCATTTACCGGCGGGTAGTGCGTGACGTTATTATCAATTGCATTTTTCGCAGCGTCCTTGATGAAATCGGGCGTATTGAAATCGGGTTCACCCAGCGAGAGACTCACAATGGGATGACCCTGTGCGGCGAGCTCGCGGCTGAGGCGAGCCATAGCCAGGGTCGCCGACTCGTTGAGTTGGCTGAGAAGGTGGGATACATTGCCCGTCTTGCTTTGCGTTTGTTGCATACGTAGTGTGTTTGCTCACCGCTCTTCAATATGCGACGCGGCGAACGACAAAAATAGTTTCAAATACCTTGGCTACAAGGGCCCAGGCTTTAGAATTGGAAATAAATGAACGGGTGCATATCGGCCGACATAACCTGATAGGCGAAGAAGATAACACCGATGCAAATGAGGGCTAGCGCAGGAATAGGAAGCATTGAAAAACGTGCACGATAGCTCTCCTTGAATGATGAAGGCAACCAGTGCACAATCATCCCGAATAAAAACACAAGGAAAACAGTGCTGTATGCCATCAAAACCTGAGGCGCCACGCTCCAATCCATGTGCAGGAATATTTGCTCTAACATGGAGGTAGCCGACCAGAATTCCGACCAGATGTCGTGCTGCTCGTCGAGGCCTGTCCACGACGTATTGCTACCCGCGCGGAACCAAACACGTGTGAGCGTAATGAAAGAGAAGGTCAGGAAAATGACCCACGCCCGCACATACCATCGGTCTTTGTGATTTTCCCAGGGACTGATTTTTTTCCAGAGCTTGTAGAACACAAGTGCGAACCCATTGAGCGCTCCCCAAATGATGAAGTTCCAACTCGCGCCATGCCACAAGCCGCCAATGATCATGGTGATCATCAGATTCAGATTCGTATTGAGCCAGCCGGCAAATGACTTTACCCATTGTGCCACAACGAGCGCCAAAGCCATTGCACCTGCTCCTACTGCAATAACCATCCAAGACGATGCGAGTGCACCTACAACCAAAACGATGATGGAAAGCGTTACGTAGGTTCCAATTGTTCCTGCTTGATTGCCTCCCAGTGGTATGTATAGGTAATCGCGCAGCCAGTTGCTAAGCGACATGTGCCAGCGCCGCCAGAAGTCAGCCACGCTAACGGCCTTGTAGGGAGAGTTGAAATTCTTGGTGAGGTGGAAGCCCATTAGCAGCGCCACACCGATAGCCATATCGGTATATCCCGAAAAGTCGGCATAGACCTGAAGGCTGTAGCCATAGATAGCCATGAGATTTTCAAAACCCGTGTAGGAAGTCGGGCTGGCAAAGATTCGATCGATGAAGTTGACAGCGATGTAGTCGGCAAGTAGAATTTTTTTAATGAAGCCATTGAGAATCCAGAAGATTGCCAAGCCCCATTCAGCGCGCGTGAGCTGATACTCCTTGTAGAGCTGTGGAATCAGATCGGTGGAGCGCACAATAGGCCCGGCCACCAGTTGGGGGAAGAACGTAACGAAGAAGGCGAAATCGGTGAAGCGTTCCACGGGCTTAAGGGTACCGCGATATACCTCCACCGTATAACTGATGCTTTGAAAGGTGAAAAACGAAATACCGATGGGAAGAATAATCTTGTCGACCTCGAAGTGACTGCCGAAAAAGCCATTGCTCCAATACGCCAGCACATTGAACACGCTGCCCGTGCTGCCGGTCATGGTGTTGTAAATATCGGTGAAGAAGTATGCGTATTTGAAATAGAACAGCACACCCAGGTTCATGCATATGCTGAGCGCAAGCCAGCGCTTTTTCGCAGCAGCATCTTGCGTAGAAAAAATCTTCTTCCCGACTAAAAAATCCCACACTGCCGTGAAAAGCAAGAGCAGGAAAAACAAACCCGTGGTCTTGTAATAAAAGAAGATACTGGCTATGAAAAGAAACGTGTGACGCAGCGTGCGGCTGCGATGCACAAACGCATCGACGATAAGCACCAATGCGAAGAAGATCCAAAAATTAATGGCAGTAAAGATGAACGGCGCCTTCGGATCAAACGCTAAAAACGATGTGATGGTCGACCACACGTGCATAGTTGCTACTTGCCTTTAAACGTAAGTGTTTTCTTGGGGCGATCGCTCTTCGGCTTGTCTTCGCTTGACTGTCGCGGGCGCTCCGGCTCGCTTTCTCGTGGTTTTTGCGGGCGAGCGGCCGGCGATTTTGTTTTTGGAACGAATGGTTTGTCGACCCATTCAGCTTCTGCCGGTGCCTCCTTTTTGGGAGCCCTGGCGGGTCTTACGGATGGCCCATCTCCTTCTTCTTCTGAAAGCAACTTGGTATTTTCCCAACCCTCGGGGATTTCGCCAGTCTTATTGAACTTGATGCCCATCCTGGTGAGCAATATCTTTCCTTCCTTGAATAGCATGCCTGCCGCCTTTTTGAAGGTCTTCTTTGACATATGCAGGCGCAGTTTGACTTCTTCCGGATCGGTATCGTCGTTGAGGCGCACGTATCCACCATTGGCCTCGAGGTAGTTCATGATTTTCACTTTCGCGTCGTCGAGCAATTCCATGCCCTCGCGCTGCATACTCACTACAATATCTTTTCCCTCGACCTTGCGCACGTAGCCCTTTATCTTTTCACCAAGTCGCACGTTATCGGTCATTTCCTGACGGAAAAGAGCACCTACGTATTTGCCGTCGATGATAACACGGCGACCGATTTCAATTTTCTCGGCGATGGTCATCATCACTTCGTCGCCACGCTTGTAGGGAATTTCCCGACCGCGCAAATAGCGATTCAGTTTGGTGGTGGCATAGAGGCGGCGGTTTTCCGGATCGTCGAGCAAAATGACGAGCGCCATGCGGCCATCTTCCAAACTCTCCACCTGTTCGGCATGCGGAATAAGGATATCGCGGCGCGTACCAATGCTGATGAAGGAGCCCAGACTATTGGAGCTGAGCACGCGGTAGCAGCCCACTTCGCCCACCTGCAACGAAGGCAACTCGGTGGTTGCCTCGAGGTTGCGTTCTTCGTTGTAGTAGGTGAATACCTCCACTTCAGTGCCGGGTTCTGTTTTGGGCTTGAGTTCTCGGCGGCCTATAAACACATTATCGGCCTCACTGCCCAGCAGATAGCCCTTTTCAACTACCTCAAATACAGGCAGGGTTTGAATTGTACCCGGATGAATTTGCATGATTTCCTCGCATTTTCTCGGCAGGCGAGATTGCCTCCGATTGTGCAAAGAAACGGCTAATGTTCGGGTGTTCGGTCATAAACAACGCAAAGTGCTAACAATGGGGTGAGGGAGAAGTGCAATGTACGAAGTGCGAAGTGCGGTCAAGGCATGACTTCTGATGGGTTGAAGGGGTGCCAAATGAGGCGCAGCTGCCATGCGCTGCTCTCTCACGATGAGGGGCCGTGGGTAAGGCCCGGGGCGCAAGGACGAAGGGCGATGCAAAGCGTTGTGTTTCCGTAGGTTGTGCGCAAGCGAAGGGACAAGCTTATAGGAATAGTATTCCACCATACATCGTAGCAAGCCTCGCCGCAGGGCATTAGACTCGTCCATTTGTCGGCGAACACATTCCGCACCTTCGGCATAAATAGCGGACACTGGCATAAAGCTCCTTCAGACTCATCATCAACTTAGCCCTTGAAAAGTAATGCGCATTATTCGTTCTAATTGGTTAATTATTATTTACCTTTACAACATCGTTCACATGAAGTGTTCGGAATTATTGAGGAAACTGAAACGAGCAGGTTGGATGGAACAATCGCGACGCGGATCGCACGTCAAATTGATGCATCCTGAAAGACCCGGTGTCATCATCTTTCCTGATCATGGAAGCAACGAACTAGGCAAAGGACTTCAACTCAAAATCATGCGCGACGCAGGACTTATTCCATAAACAGTAATGAAGACGAAAAACAGCAATCAGCCCAAACGTGTCGTTCCTTCCGCTATCACATGGCAACTGGAGGAGACAAAAACGGGATTTTCTGCCTACTGCGAAAAATATCCCCTCTATTCTACGGCACGCACCCTCGAATCACTGATGCCGCAATTGAACGAGGCAGCAGCTCTCTACTTCGGCATCGCGAAAGAAGCAGATACTCATTTTCGCCACACCCTGCACATCGATTTCCAAACCTTTTTTATTCATTATAAAATCCTGAACGCCCGCATTCTCGCCGAGCGCATCGGTATGAGTCCCGCCCTGCTCTCCCAATACATCCGAGGTAAAAAAAATCCATCCCTACCGCAGCTGCAGCGCATACGACATGGCATGATGCAGATTTCGCGCGAACTGGCGGGAGTGAGGTTTGGGGGATGAAGGAATGACCAATTACTAATGACGAATGACTAGTGACTAGTGACTAGTGACTAATGACTAATTAGGGTGAGGGTCCGTTTTTTCGCCAAGAGCCATTGTGCCCAAGCTGAGGTCCTTTCGTTTGGGCACAATCCCCTTTCGAAAACCACCGGCCCTTGCCGTCCTTAGTCCTTCGTAATTAGTCCTTAAAAAATTCTACCCGAAAAGCGGTATTGCCGTCACCCGGTAAACCACTGACTTTTGATTCATGAGCCAATGCGCCACCACATCTTCCAAAAGCCCCTGCATAGTCATGCAACTCATGGCTCATTCCTGCGCTAAGAAAAAAGAGTGCTGCAAGAAGTATAAGCACGGGAAGCGTTGCAAGAAGTGCCCGAAAAGCAGTAAGTAGGTACGAAGTACTAGGTACGAAGTACGGAGAGTGTCATTTTTTTTTAGTGAGTGCACGCGTGCCGAAGCGAAGTAACTATCTCTTGGGATAGAAGCCTTCGGGTCAAGGCGCGGCGTTCACCGTACTTAGTACTTTGTAATTCGTACTTATTGTGCTCCCTTTTCTAGATTACTATTCCTCTTGCTATACAAGAAGTACACGATCACACCCAGCGTGCCCCATATGATGAACGCATACCATGTGTGGATGCGCACCTGGGTCATAAGGAAGATATTGAAGAGCACACCGAGCGGTGCAATTATGTTGACCATCGGGGTTCTGTAAGGGCGTTCCAAATCCGGTTCGCGCTTGCGGAGAATCAATACTGCGAGACAAACCATCGAGAAGGCGAGCAACGTTCCCATTGAACACATTTCCGAGATGTTGTTGATGGGTGTTACAGCCGCAACGATGGAAACAATCAATCCTACGAGGATTGTGCTCTTATAAGGGGTCTTGAACTTTGGGTGAAGTGCACCAAAGATGCCTCGTGGCAACAAGCCATCTTTCGCCATACCGAAGAAGATACGGGTTTGACCCAGCATCATCACGAGCATTACCGAAGTGAGACCCGCTACAGCTGCAATTGTAATCGGATAAACCGCCCACGATATACCGGCACCGGAGAAGGCCGAAGCAACAGGAGCTTTCAAGTCGAGTGTTGAATATGGCACCATACCGGTCAAAACCAACGATACCAAGATGTAAAGAATCGTGCAGATAACAAGCGATGCGATGATGGCAAACGGAACGTCCTTCTTAGGATTGATGGCCTCGCCTGCCTGTGTGCTCACTGCATCGAAACCGATGTAGGCAAAGAACACAATCGTGGCTGCTGTGAGAACACCGCCGAAGCCGAAGTTTACATCACCCGTTGGATTACCCATCGCGTCGAGTATCGGCTGCTCAGCAGGAATGAAAGGCGTCCAGTTTTCAGGATTCACATAGAATGCACCGGCAATAATGACAAAGAGAACAACAGCTACCTTCAATACAACAATGAGGTTGTTGGTGCTAGCAGCTTCTTTAATGCCCTTAATGAGGATACCCGTTACCAGCCACGTAATGAGGAATGCAGGTAGATTGAATGCGAAACCACCATATGTAATCGGGTCGTTGTTGAGCCAATCGGGAATGTGCAGTCCGAACATGTGGAGGAGTTTCGAGAAGTAACCACTCCAAGCAACCGCCACGGTGGTGGCCCCCATCATGTACTCCAAAATCAGATTCCAGCCAATAAACCAAGCAAATAGCTCACCCACGGTTCCGTATGCATAGGCATAGGCAGAACCTTCCACCGGAAGAACAGACGCAAACTCTGCATAGCAAAGCGAGGCGAACAAACAGCCGATACCGGCAATTACGAACGAAAGCGCCAACGCCGGTCCGGCATGGTCGTGTGCGGCAATACCGGTTAGAGTGAAAATACCGCCACCGATGATGGCGCCGATACCCAATGAAGTAAGACCCCACTTGGTAAGGATTCGCTTCAGTTCACTTTTACCTGCTTCGGCATGAAAGGCAGAGATTGGTTTTTTTCTCCAAACACTTGACATAGATCTTTGATTTTTGGTGAGTGATGAACGGCAAGTATAAGGAATAATAGATAAATGGGAATTTTGTCTTAGATTAGCACTTGTCAAAAAAGAATAGCCCCCGACGTTTCAGGGGCTATCCGCTTGCTTAACCTTAATTAACCTTAACTACTCTTAATCAGAGAGTACTCTTCAATATCGTTGATTGTATAATCTAGTTCTTATTGTTGAAATACACACTTGAAACGGGGGGAGTAAATCGAAGGTTACGTTTTGTTGTAATTTTTTTTTTTAGTAACAACTAGAGGAATGGCAGAAAATCACTGCTTCAGGTGGTTTGCAGTGTGGATAGGCGAAGGCATTTCGCTGGAATGGACGCGCCGCAGCGCATCCAAAGAACCCTGCTTCTTGTGAATAGCAGCGTGTGTATGCGAAGGGAAATAAAAAAGCCCCCCTTTCGGGAGGCCTTCTTACTTAACCAAATCCATTAATTAACCAAAAAAACAAATCACGGTTTTGATACGCGTGGTGTTTTTGAAAGGTTACATTTTTTTCAGGATTTCTAAATTTTATTGTTTCACCATCAGTTGTGCCGATTGTTTTCCGTCATTCGTTTGCATTACAACCTGATAAAGACCCTGCTGTAATTCGGCAATGTCGAGTGTGTGATTCACTGCATTCACGCGCTGAGAAAGCACTAAAGCACCAAGGCTATTGTAAATACTCACGCTCACCGGGGTCGAACTCCACACTGTCAAATCAGAAGTTGCAGGATTGGGATAAAATCCGGCGGACCAATTCTCCTCCAGCTCGTCTACGCTTCCAATCAACAACAACACACACTCACTCCTGTCGTCACAACCATTCAAGGTCACCCAACAGGCGTAACTGCCGTTTTGGCTAGGATCGGTAATGGTAAAATCCTGCGATGTCGCTCCTTCCACCGGAAGCTCCGTGTCGCAATTCCACCACTGGTAAGTTGCTCCTTGTTGAGCTATCGTAGCCGAGGTTAAATCGCCTGCAACCGTTATATCGACCACCGGAAGCGGATTCACGGTGACACTTTGAGTGCTGGTTCCCGTGCAGCCGAAAGCATCCGTGTAACTACAAGTCACTGTATGCTCACCAACACCCGCAGACTGGGCGTTGAATTCATTGCCCAACACACCCGGACCGCTAAAATCGGCCGGTGTATTCACACAAATCAACTCGGAAACGACATCCGCATCAATACAATACTCATTGAACAAACCCGTGAAAGAGGCGTCGGGGCCTAATAAAACGGTTGTCGAAATGGCTGTTTCCGATTGACAATCGCCCAAGTTGATATCGTATACAACCGTATGCTCACCAATGCCGGCAACCGCAGGATCAAAGAATGTTCCGCTCACCCCGGGTCCGCTGAAAACACCTCCTGCTGAAACCGGAATCAACTCAACAACTCCTTCGGTTGTGCAGGTGATTGGCTCAAGTCCGGAGAAGTCGCTGTTAGCGACATCGAATACCTCGACGATTTGCGTCGTCGTTGAAATACATCCATTCGGTTGCACCAAGGTATAGGTCACTGCATTGTCGCCAATGATGGCTGTTCCGGGATCGAATGAATCGCCGCTAACACCGGTACCCTCAAACACGCCCCCCGGAACGTCCGGGATCATTTGCTCCGCTGGCGAGCTTGCGCAAAATGCGGGGAACAGATAAAATTCGCTACTCTCTGATGGAAGAACTTCGACTGTCTGCGTGACACTTGCGCTGCAAACACCGGAACCTGTGGTATAGGTGATGTCATAGATACCAGGAGCAATATTCGGATCGAAAACTCCGGCCAAAACCGGACCGACAAAGTCACCATCATTTGTCACGGGATTCAGCTGGATAGCTGCATCTGTTGTACAATATACATCGGATAGATCAACGAATTCGGCAGATAAAATCTGACGGATACTGACGCCTTGTGTTTGCGTGAATACGCAACCGGCAGCTGTTATCACCGTATATCCAACTTGAAAATCGCCAACCGGCATCTGTGCCGGATTGAAAACATTCCCTACCACACCCGGGCCCGAGAAAGTTCCGCCTTCGACCTCAGGCACTAACGTTACAGGACCATCACCAACGCAGTACATTGGAGCCAGACCTGAAAAATTTGAATTCACGATATCAATCGTTACACATACCGGCTCTGAAGTGGCTGTGTTATCGCCATCATTTGCCGTAACCGTGTAGCAGTCACTCTGATTAGCTAGCAAGGTGGTTCCCGTGCTGACTTCAGAGCCCTGACTATTTTGCCATGTATAGGAAACACCCGGTTCTGACTGAACGCTCAAAGCAACGGACTCTCCTTCACATACAACTAGACTACCACTGTATTCGATAACCGGGGCCTGAAGAGCGGGAGCAGGCATCAAGCTAAGCGTCGTTGTGTAAATGTAATCACCGCTATCGCCACCATTTGCATTGGCGGCATTACCTGCAGCATACATCATAACGGGAATTTCATTAACCGGAGCTGTCCAGTTGAATGTCCACGTGCGGGTATTCGAAGCGAATCCTGAGTTGTCGATATGAGCAACCGTTGCCCGTGAGTTTCCGCTAATAGTGGCACTGAGTATCTGCGAATCAGTTCCTGGCGCCCAGGAGCCGGCATTAGCGCCACTTGCCTGCAAGGCCTCAATTCCAAAACCAAACAAACCAATTCCCGACTGCTGAACGGTCACGTTCACCTGATATGTTTGGCCGGGAACATACATATTACCATTGACCAGTCCAAAGACAGAGATGGACACACTTCCCGAACCGCTGTTCAAAGCGAAAGAGTTGTGGCATGAACCGGAGGCACATGTGCCTTCACCGGGCGAACCATTAGACCCTGCCTTACCGGCAGAGTATTCAGCATTGTTAGAGGTCATGCTGGTTAGTAAGAAAGACACGATAAGAGCAGAAAAAAGTACGAGTATTGATTTTTTCATAGCAGTGGATTTGGTGTATTAACAAAAAGGGACGTGAATCGGTTCACATCCCTATTACGAAATTACACTAACTTCACCCTACACGACCCTACACTTCAATTAATGCTTCATCATCGATTTTCTTGCGAAAAACAATCTGCCCATCAAAGACATCCATGACCACGGCTTCCGATTTGTCGACCTTACCGCTGAGAATGTATTTCGAGAGTTCGTTCATTACTTCTTTCTGTATAGTCCGTTTCACAGGACGTGCGCCGTATTGCGGATCATACCCTTTATCGGCAAGGTATGAGAGCGCATCGGGGGTTACCACAAGATGAATATCGGCCTTCTCCAATCGCTCGGAGAGCAGGTGTAGCTGCAACTTGACAATGTTCTCAATTTGTGATTTGCCCAGCGGAGTGAACATGATAATCTCATCAATTCGATTCAGAAACTCCGGTCGCAAGGAAGACTTCAAAGCCAGCATAACATCCAACTTGGTTCGGTCAAACAAATCAGGATCTTCCGGGTTTTTGGCCTTCTCGTAATTATCCTGAATAATCTGAGAGCCGATATTACTCGTCATGATAACGATAGTGTTCTTGAAATTCACCACGCGTCCTTTTGAGTCGGTGAGTCGGCCATCGTCGAGCACCTGCAGCAATACGTTGAACACGTCGGGATGGGCCTTTTCAATCTCGTCAAGAAGTATAACCGAATACGGTTTCCTACGCACGGCTTCGGTGAGTTGTCCTCCTTCATCGTAGCCAACATAACCGGGAGGCGCTCCAACCAATCTGCTCACCGTATGTCGTTCTTGATATTCACTCATATCGATGCGCGTCATAGCATTTTCATCATTGAAGAGAAAATCGCTCAGAGCTTTCGCTAACTCCGTTTTACCCACACCGGTTGTTCCCAAGAAGATGAATGAACCAATGGGTTTACGTTCATCACTCAAACCTGCGCGACTGCGTCGAACAGCATCGCTCAATGCAACAATGGCTTCTTGTTGCCCAACAACGCGCTTACCCAATTCATCCTCCAAACGCAACAACTTCGCTCGCTCACTTTCGACAAGTGCTTTCACAGGAATACCTGTCCACCGAGAAACCACGTCGGCAATTTCTTCCGGATCAACCTCTTCCTTCAGCATCTTCGAATTCGCCTGAAGCTCTTGCAATTTCAAACGACCTTCCTCGATTCGCTGTTCTTGCTCCTTCATGCGACCGTATCGTATTTCAGCTACCAGTCCATAATTACCTTCTCGCTCTGCCTGATCAGCCTGCAACTTCAAGTCTTCAAGCGAAGCCTTTGCGCTTTGAATAGTCTCTACCACATCCTTCTCACTTTGCCATTTTGCAGCTAGTGCATTGCGCTCCTCGCTCAACTCACCAATGACCCTATTCAAGTCGGTGAGTTTAGCTTCATTGCCTTCGCGTTTGATTGCCTCGCGTTCAATTTCAAGCTGCATGATTTTTCGCTCCAACTCATCGAGCTCCATGGGTTTGGAGTTAATCTCCATGCGCAGCTTAGATGCCGCCTCATCAATCAAATCAATGGCCTTGTCGGGTAGAAAACGATCGGTAATGTAGCGTTGCGAAAGTTCAACGGCAGCGATAATTGCGTCATCCTTAATTTGAACCTTGTGGTGATTCTCGTACTTCTCTTTCAATCCGCGAAGAATAGAAATCGCCGCATCACGATCGGGCTCATCGATCATCACTTTTTGGAAACGACGTTCGAGAGCCTTGTCTTTCTCGAAATATTTCTGATACTCGTTCAACGTGGTTGCACCAATGGAACGAAGCTCACCTCGGGCCAGCGCCGGCTTCAGAATATTCGCAGCATCCATTGCTCCTTCTCCACCACCCGCTCCTACAAGAGTGTGTATCTCATCAATAAAGAGGATGATTTCCCCTTCACTTTTCTGCACCTCATTTACAACAGCCTTTAATCGCTCTTCAAATTCGCCTTTGTATTTGGCACCTGCTATCAGCGCTGCCATGTCGAGCGAATACATCTGTTTAGTTTTTAAATTTTCAGGCACGTCGCCATTGATAATGCGATGTGCAATTCCCTCAGCAATGGCCGTCTTACCCGTGCCCGGTTCGCCAATAATAATTGGATTGTTTTTCGTGCGACGGGAAAGTATTTGCATTACACGCCGTATCTCTTCATCACGACCAATTACCGGATCGAGTTTACCGTCGCGGGCGAGCTTATTCAAATTCTTTGCATACTTCTCCAATGAATTATAGGTCTCCTCTTGCGATGCCGAAGTAACACGCTGACCCTTGCGTAATTCTAGAATAGCCTTCTTCAATTCTTTGGAAGAAACACCGGCATCGCGCATCATTTGTGATGCCTTATCATTTCCTTCACCGATAGCAAGCAGCAAATGTTCGATTGCTACAAATTCGTCATTGAATTCTTTGAGGAAATTCTGCGCGCGATTGATAGCGATGTTTGCCTCTGAAGAAAGACTCATGGAGCCTCCGGTTACTTTCGGAAAACTGTCGAGCATTTTGTCCAAAGCCTGTTGCAGCAATGCAACATTGACGTTGAGCTTCTTTAGTAAGAATGGAGTAACTGTATCATCAGCAAGCATAACCCCTTTAAGGAGGTGGCTATTTTCAATGGTTTGATGGCCCTTTTCCAACGCAACTTGTTGTGCCTTCTGAATAGCCTCTTGTGTTTTCAGTGTGAATTTTGAGAAATCCATGTTTTTCGAATTTGATTGCCGTTATCAATGCTGATACCACGTGAATGGAGCGGAAATAATGACATTCATTCCGCAATGTGTATGACGAAAATGTCGCAGAACAATGCTAAAAACCGGTAAATTGGCAGACAATTATCAATCACTGATACGTGCGCATTGCTCTCGTGGGATATATGGGTTCGGGAAAGTCAACCATGGGTCGACTTCTCGCCGAACGAATGAATATTCCATTCATCGATCTGGATGAGCGAATCGAATTAGTTGAGGGCACCTCAATTGCTGATATTTTCACAACGAAAGGCGAAGCATATTTCCGCAAATTGGAATCCGCTATGCTGACCGAAATTTTGGAGAGCGAAAAATCATACGTTTTAGCTTCGGGCGGAGGTACGCCTTGTTTCTTTGAACAAATGAGATTACTCAATGAACGATGCATGACTATTTATTTGCGTTGTAGTTCAACCGTTCTTCAAGCACGCTTGACTGATTCATCACAATCTCGGCCGGTGTTATCAAAACTATCAGATGGTATTAGTGAGCATCTAATGGAACGCGAAAAAATCTATTCCAAAGCACAGATTATTGTTAACGGCGAATTATCAATCCTGGAATTATCTCAATACATACAAATGCTATTGATCTAAAATTATCGCTTGTTGAGTGAAAACTTTTATTTCATTCATAAGCTGTATGTTTTTTATAAATTCCAATGGATTCTATTGGGCGTTTTTGTCATTTTTAAACACATATTATTGATAGCCAAATCATTATTTATGCTCAACTTTACAACCATGAAAATGGAGTCAAAGCAGAGAGAGGCTTTCAGTAAGGTGGTAATGGCCCTATTAGACGCGAAGAATTTATCGCAACGGCAAGTTGCCCTTGAGTTGGATACAAGTCCTTCGAACTTCAATCAACGTATACTCGCTGGAAGTATGCGTCCGGGTATGATTATGCAGTTCAACAAGTTGTTAGGAGTTGATTTACTGCGTTTAGTATACCTGTATGAGCAGGGCGATAGTTTAAGCTCCATTATCGAACATGCGATGAACCCGGAGTCGAGAACTATGACCTCTCAGGACATTCAGCCAACGTCCGAAATGTTCGAGATGATTGTGTCACAAAACAAGACTATTTCAGAATTGCAATTGCAAATCAAAGACCTGGTTTCACAGCTCAACAAATGGATTGAGTACGATATGCAAAAGGCCGAACAACAGCAAGAGGTAATTGCGCTCATCAAGGCACAACGCGCAGGAAGCAAGAATTAATTTGCAGATTAGTCGAGATAAACAGCCTCTTTTCCCTTATTCAAATTAACAGTCACGTGCTCTCGCAAATTGGTTGAGAGTGTAAGCCCAACAATGTCGGGGCGAATGGGAAACTTTCTGTGAAAACGATCAACGAGTGTTGCAATCGCAAGGGATTTTAAATCGACTTCCAGCAGAAATCTCGAAGCATAAATCAATGTTTTTCCGCTATTCAGCACATCATCGACCAGGATGACCGCCTTCCCCTTCAATGCTTTTACATCGCCTGTATAAACAAGTGGTTCCGAAAGTGGCTTGTCTTTGTTCAGTCGGATTTCTTCCTGGTACAAAGTCAATTCACTAATTTCCGAAAGCAGTTTACACAAGCGAGAGGCAAGCTGGCTTCCCCGCCCCTCGATGCCCACCAGTACAAGTTCCTTTTCCTTGTAATGATTCTCATGAATTTCATGGGCCATCCGTATCAACTTCCGGTTGATTTGTCGGGCATTCAAGATGAGAGTAGGCTCTTTGGTCATTGCATCAAAAGTACGCAAATCGATTAATCCAATTCAAACCACGCGACGGTTTCCACATGCGAAGTATGAGGAAACTGATCGACCAGACTGATTCGACGTAACGAATATCCGGCCTCCAATAAGTCCATTGTATCACGAGCTTGGGTCGCCGGGTTGCAAGAAACATATACAATGCGCCGCGCTCCGAGCGCAATTATCTTTCGAAGTGTTTTTGGAGCTATACCGCCACGTGGCGGATCGAGCACTGCGCAGCTGATCTTCCCTTGATACTGCGGATATTCCAATAAGAACTTACCTACATCAGCAGCGAAGAACTCTAAGTTGTGAACGTCATTTCTTTCGGCATTTCTGCGAGCATCATGTATGGCAGCCTCCACAATATCGACACCGATAATTTTCCTGTTACTCTTTTTGGCCAGCAACTGCGTGATAGTACCCGTGCCACAGAACAAATCGAGAATGATTGCACCGTCATTGGTCTCCTCCACTCCGGCATACTCCAACACTTTAGCGTACAACTTTTCGGCACTTCGCGGATTAGTTTGAAAAAAGCTGGTCATGCTGATTTCGAACTTTAATCCGTGAATGGTTTCTACAATGAATGGCCGCCCCCACAATAAGTTCGTTTGTCCGGATAAAGGATCGATGCGATCGCCCGTGTTGGGGTTAATGGTATGTATGACACCTGCCAGGCGAGTACCCAATTGTTGTTGCAGGTGTGTCACAAAAGCTTGAGTATTGAATTCATCCAATCCCTTTTCGGAAGTGACCAGATTAATCAGTAACTCATCAGTAGCAAAACTTTTGCGCACCACCAGGTAACGAAAGAAGCCATGATGAGCCGGTGGATGCCACGCAGGAAGACCTGTATCAATGCACCATTGACGAATATGTCGCAGTTGTTCTTCCAACTGCCTATCAAACAAACCCGAATCGCGATCCAAATTTTCGACACACCACCACGTGCCGCGGTGCTTGAATCCAAGACCGAAATCATCGTATTCCTTTTTCTCGTCCAAATCGAAACGGATGACCGAGAAAGCATACTCCATTTTATTGCGGTAATGCCATGTTGCAGGTGATTCGATGTACTCATCGAACACCTCCTCGATGTTAGCGATTTTACCTATTCTCCGAAACAGCTCAAGCGTCGTGCGGCGCTTGTATTGTCGCTGAAGTTCGATAGGTAACGTTGCATAAGGTGCACCCGGTATGGCTTGGTAGGGAACCGCAACTTCGTCGGGCGATGGCTCAAGAACCTCTACCAACTTACATTCGGCAAAACGCTTCTGGGCCTTTTCGACCCGCGCCAGCACACGCTGACCGGGGATGGCGTTTTGAACAAACACAGCGAATTCGCCTTGCTCGGTTTGCAACTTACCAATGCCTACGCCACCAAAAGCCATATCGCTGATGACAATTTCAAGCACCTGATTTTTTTTGACTGCACGCTCTTGCATGGCGCGAATTTACCGCGCAACAGGACCGGTACGTTACATTTGGAGGCTATGAATTCCATCGGCAAGAATTTATCACTTCTACTGGGGCCTCTGACATTCGCCTTGATAGCGTGGATGCAACCCGGAGGGCTGGATGTGACCCAAGCGAAAGTGCTTGGAGTTGTTGGCTGGATGCTTATTTGGTGGATTGCCGAGAGTGTGCCTATGGGGGTTACGTCTCTATTGCCTATCATTTTGTTTCCGCTGCTGGGTGTATTGAGTTTAGAAAAGACTTGCCTTGCTTACAGTAATCGTTATGTGTTTCTTTTTCTAGGCGGTTTCCTCATTGCGCTTGCCATGGAGAAATGGAATCTGCATCGCCGGCTCGC
>CANIAA010000002.1 GCA_947465255.1 Flavobacteriales bacterium
CCTGAACACGCGACCAGAATGATTGATTGGGTTCACCCCACATCGTAACGGATTGCCCCCAATTGTTTGGCTCCGGAGTCTGTGCATCGAAATTAATTCGCGTTTGAAACTGAGAGTTATTGAAGGTGTATTTAATATGATGGTCATTATCGCCATTGTTACCCGCTGAAGCAACGAACACTACACCTTCGTCGCTCATTTGATCAATAACCTGTGAAAGCAACGATGTGCCATCCAGGGTGCCCATGTAGGTCAGTCCCCAGCTCATGTTAATGACCAATCGCTTGCCTTGTGCTTCCGCGATTTGTTGCATCCAAACGAAACCATCGATAACCGAAGCTGCGTCAATTAAAAATGTCGTAAACAACAAACCTGCTGCAGGTGCCATCCCTCTGTACTGAATGCCTGCGCCACCGCCCGCAGCGATTCCGGCTACGTGACTGCCGTGTGTATTATAACTATAGATATTTGCCGTATCAACTTGAGCTGCCAGCAATTCATCTGCACCAACATATTCTGCCCCATAAGCGTAACCGTCGGGGTGAGGTCCACTATTTTTAAACTGATCCCACGCCGCCACGATACGTGTTTGCTGCAGCAACGTATCGTAAAACATCGGATGTGTATAATCGAAACCCCAGTCCGTCACACCAATAAGCACATCCTCACCATCAAAGCCTTGCGGCAGATTGATGCCCCAATACACACTGTCAGCTCCTACGTCATATCGCACGCGATCGAGCATGGGAGAAACCTTCGACGGAATTTCGAAGTACGAAAACACAGCTGATAAATCAAGTTGACCAATCACTTGCAATGGTATTTTCACCGTACAAACATTTCCAATAGCAGCCCCGCGGAGCACGCCAAGGGATTCGAAATGTGACCACTGCGCATTCGGGCGAGTCTTGCCCATCGCCGATAAATAAGCAGTACCATTCAAATCATACACAGGCATGGCTTGCTGAGTAGCAACATCTCCTGTACTTTGTTTCAAAGCATTCCATTGATACTTCGTGAATGCAGGCATTTGAACTTGTGCCAAAAGAGTGTTGCTCAGCAACACTAAAAAGATCCATGTTTTCATAGTTGCAAACGTCGTGAAAATCACTAACACACTACAAATCAATCGATACATTTTCAACATTGCATTCTTAGTTAGAAAAAAGAAAAGAAGTGTCGTGTGGTTGCCTTCAACTGATACTTTTGGCAGTCAATAAAAAAAGATTTTATGAGCCACAAGAGTGTTGGAGCGCAATTCTACAATGATGTCCTCTCCTATTTCGATAAGGCAGCCGCATTCACAACGTTTGATGAAGGCTTGCTGAATCAAATCAAAGTATGCAATAGTGTGTACAAGTTTTATTTTCCGCTAGAAATTAATGGTAAGATAGAAGTGTTCGAAGGCATTCGCGTTCAGCATAGCCATCATACAACACCTACCAAAGGTGGTATACGTTATAGCGAAATGGTCGATGAAGAAGAAGTAAAAGCACTTGCTACTTTGATGACCTTCAAGTGCGCAGCAGTTGATGTTCCATTCGGCGGTGCAAAAGGTGGTATTAAAGTAAAACCATCAACGCTGACCGTTTCACAACTGGAAAGACTAACCCGTCGCTACACAACAGAGCTAATAAAGAAGAATATGATCGGTCCGGCTGTCGATGTTCCTGCTCCCGACTATGGAAGCGGTTCACGCGAGATGGCCTGGATCGTTGATACATACGCCACATTCAAATTTGATGATATCAATGCGCTTGGATGTGTAACAGGAAAGCCTGTAGCGCAAGGAGGTATAGCAGGTCGCACGGAAGCAACCGGCCAAGGTATTTTCTTCGGTATTCGCGAAGCAATGAGTCATGCGGATGACATGCAAGAGCTCGGCCTAACGCCCGGATTGGAAGGCAAGCGAGTAATCGTGCAAGGTTTGGGTAATGTAGGTTTCTACGCTGCAAAATTCTGCAGTGAAGGTGGTGCCATTATTACGGGTATCGCTGAATACGAAGGCGGTATCTACAATGAAAACGGCCTCGACGTTGAAGAAGTATTCAAACATCGTAAAGCGTCAGGTTCTATTCTGAACTTCCCCGGAGCTAAAAATTTCGAGCGTTCTTCCGAACTGTTGGAAATGGATTGCGATGTATTGATTCCGGCAGCCTTGGAAAATCAAATTACCGCTGAAAATGCTCCTCGCATTAAAGCGAAAATTATCGGTGAAGGAGCTAATGGCCCTGTATCGAAAGACGCCGAAGACATTCTGAACAAGCGTGGCATCATGATAATTCCGGACTTGTTCCTAAATGCCGGTGGTGTTACAGTTTCTTACTTCGAATGGTTGAAGAACCTATCGCACGTCAACTTTGGTCGTCTTGAAAAGCGTTTTCAGGAAATGCAGGCTCGCCAGCTTATAAATGGGGTGGAAAAAATGACCGGTCGATCAATGGACGCTAAAGAGAAGAAAATTCTCATTCAAGGCGGCGGTGAAATCGACTACGTTCGTTCCGGACTGGAAGAAACGATGATCTATGCCTACAACGAAATACGCGAAATCAAAAAGGCCAATAAAAAAATTGAAGACTTGCGCACGGCTGCATTCGTGAGCGGCATTAATAAGTTGGGCGTGGCGTATCAATCGCTGGGTATATTCCCATAATTAATGACGAATGACTAATGGCAAGTGGCGAATGGCGAATGGGCACTCGCCATTCGCCACTTGCCATTCGCCACTATTTAGCAACTTTTATCCGAAGTTCACGTAGTAAGCGTATAACTTAGTGCTATGGATTTCGCACCCAATAAAAATATCAAGCCCACCAAAGGCCAGGTACTTTTAGCCGAGCCTTTCTTGAATGACCCTTATTTCAAGCGCACCGTAATCTTTCTGTGTGAGCATAATAAAGATGGTTCGTTCGGATTTGTGTTGAACAACTACATCAACATCGATTTAGAACAAATCATGGAAAATATGCCCACGTTCAAGGGCCGAATAAGCATCGGTGGTCCGGTGCGCAATAGCAACCTCTATTACTTGCACACCCTGGGCGATAAAATTTCGGACAGCGTTGAAATTATTCCCGGTGTGTTCATGGGCGGAAACTTCGACATCTTGAAGAAAATGCTATTTACCGGCGATGTCAAAAAGGAGGAGGTTCGTTTTTTTGTAGGTTACAGCGGTTGGTCACCCGAACAATTGGAAAGTGAAATCGAAAGCAAATCATGGTTCGTGGCAAATGTCCCCAAAGAGCTGCTCATGAACTGCGAGAACAATGATCTCTGGAAAACCATCATGAAGAGCATGGGTAGGAAAGGTGAAATGATTGCCAATCTCCCTGACGACCCTACCCTCAACTAGCCCATCCTCGTTTTTAAGAGCCTTTTGGTTATGTTTGTGGCGCACAACTTAACCATCATGGTCTATGCTCTTTAATTCTACGGAGTTTCTCTTTTTCTTGGCGATTGTTTTCAGTTTGTACTGGACTGTTCTCAAAAATCGCCCACGTGGAAAAACATGGTTGCTTCTTGTGAGCAGCTGTATCTTTTATATGTTCTTCATCCCGAAGTACATTCTGATTCTGTTCATCACCATCATCATTGATTATTTCGCGGGAATAAAAATTGCCGCAACCGAAGGAAGAGCTAAAAAAATCTGGCTCATTCTAAGCATTGTCTCGACATGCATGGTCTTGTTTGTATTTAAGTACTACAATTTCTTCATCGACAATACGAATGCTATTGCCCAACTTGTTGGATGGAATTACTCCATACAGGCCATGGATATTATTTTACCAATAGGCCTTTCATTTCACACCTTTCAAAGTCTGAGCTATGTAGTTGAGGTTTATTGGGGAAAGCAAAAGCCCGAAAAGGATTTCGTGACGTATTCGCTTTACGTAATGTACTTCCCTCAGTTGGTTGCCGGCCCTATTGAACGCGCTGCCAACCTACTCTATCAGTTTCATGCAAAACCTATGTTCAATGGCGCACTGGCTGCAGAAGGCATGCGCCAAATTTTATGGGGCTTCTTCAAGAAAATTGTTATTGCTGACACGTGCGCTGCATATGCCAATGCTGCATTTGGGTCGTATGAAACCCTTTCATCCACAAGCTTGATATTAGGTGCTGTCGCCTTCGCCTTTCAGATTTACGGTGACTTTAGCGGATACTCAGACATTGCACTAGGCACTTCTAAACTATTCGGCATTCAGCTCATGCGCAACTTTCATTTGCCTTACTTCGCAACAAGTATCCCCGATTTCTGGCGACGCTGGCACATTTCCTTGTCGACCTGGTTTCGTGACTACGTCTATATACCTCTCGGAGGTTCTCGCGTATCCGGCTGGAAATTCTACCGTAACGTCTTCATCATTTTCCTGCTCAGCGGTTTCTGGCATGGCGCCAACTGGACATTCATTATCTGGGGATTGATTCACGCGATCGTGTACTGTATCTATTACGCCATTTGGGGAAATGCGAAACGCACCGAAACAGGCACTCCACCGCTATGGAAAACATGGATTGGCGGAATTTCCACCTTCGCTGTAGTGGTGCTGGCCTGGATATTCTTCCGTGCAAAGAATGTTACGGAAGCCTGGGCATACCTCAAAGCCATCGCGACAAACTCGCCTTTAGGTGATGACGTGCGCCAGTTTATACCACTACTCCTGCTTCTGATTCCCTTTCATTTCGTTGAATGGATTAATCGCAATTCTACAAACGGCGTTTTTCTCTCGAACTTCCATCTCAATCGCACCGTTCGGTTGGCCATTGAACTTGTGTTGGCCCTTCTCATTATTGACTGTTATTACTCGCTCGATCATGAACAATTCATCTACTTCCAATTCTGAGTTCAATCGCTTCGTAGCGAAAATTGCTTTTCGTATGGTGTTACTGGCTGCCGCATGCCTGCTGGTCTTCTTCATACCAATGCCCAGAAGCTATTACTTCTCCTTGATGAAGTATTCCGATTATTCCAAAATGAATTGGGTTGAAAACAAGTTGAACTCAGTGGGTACACTCGATAGTACCGTTGTTTTCGTAGGTTCCTCGATTTGCCTCAATGGCATCAATGACAGTCTTCTGAACACATTGGACACCGGCACCACGCAATACCTGAATTGCGGAATTACGCATACCTGCTATGCTGTAATCGATGCCATGCTGGAAGAAATGCTGGACAAGAAAAAGCTACGACCCAAAAAGGTGATTCTTTGCTTCAAGGGAGATGCTATGGCACGCTACATACACAACATGTATCCCGCACAAGCAAGCACCTCACACATCATGCAATCGGCAACCGAATTCAACACTCAGTTTTTTCCCAGTTTTCTGAAACGAGTGTCTTGGAATGTACACAGCGTCACTCACCTTACGAAATATGAGCATATAGATACTGAGAAAGAATTTGTTTCTTCTTACGGATTCAAACCTCAAAACACACTCGCGGTGGAGAAAGTGGAAAAATCATATAAGAACCTCCGCGCAGGTTCAGAGTCCAATTTCAACGCCATACAAAATCAGAATGAAGGCAACGTGTTGCCGTTGAAATCAAAAGTGTCAGTCGCAATTACAGATGTCACACAGAACATCATTTATCAGCGCTCCGTATTTGAACGCAGTGCCAAACGACTGGATGACTTAAACATACCCTATGACATTCTGGTATATCCCAATTTGGTATCAGCTCGTATGGAAAAACAGGGCATTATGGCGAATTACGTGAAACGAACATTCACCGCTATCGACTACGACAAACACAACGTAATTGCCGTCACTGATACCGCATTTGCTAACGCTCGCTATTATGTGGATATGAATCACCTGAATCCGAAAGGAGCAGATCTACTGACTCATTACGTTTACCACGAATTGAACAACTCGAAATGAGCCATCATCCAAGAGGCTTTCGAAACCGCTATAGAAGCAACATGCCGTGGACGGAGGTTCTGTTGAAAGACCTTCAAAACGTGCTATTCGATTTTGTCGGATTTTGTCGCAATGGTTTCCAATTACCCGTTGTGGTCGCATTTCCCGATTACCCAAGCAAGAAAACCACCATCTATAAAATTTCCCGGAAGCTCGGCTTTCGTATCACAAATAAAAAGCTAAAGCACGCTTCGGTTATCCTGTGGTTTCACGATACGACACACGCTTCATCCGAATTACTTGTTCAACATTATCCAGGCAAACGAATCATCAACAAGCAGTGCACCGACATTTCTAAGAAGCATGTAGATGGAATTCATCAAAGCGTTTTCGGATATTCCACCATTATTAACCCTCGAACATTTGAGGGACCCGCTGTTGTTAAAAGTGATATTAATGCTCTTCATGATGGCGAGATTATACGTTGCCCCATCGCCCATCCATCAGATAAAGCCGTCTATCAAATCGTAATCGACAATAAAACATCAACAGGCGAATTTCGGGATTACCGAGTTCCGGTCATTGCCGGAAGTATTCCCTTGGTCTATTCCAAATACAAGCACCTGGATGTGCGCTTTACAAATAGCGTGCATCGATCAGAACTACACAGGCCGGAGGAAATTTTCTCTGTACCGGAATTGACCTCTATACAACAGATGGCTGAGCGAATGGGTGCAGAATTCTGCGAGTTCGATGTTTTGCGTGATAACGCCAGCGGACTCATCTACATTATCGACGTCAACAAAACACCCTATGGACCTCCATCGGGACTGAAAGCATCAGAATCGCGAGAGGCTGTGCAGCGTTTAACCGATGCATTCAGAGATGCCTTTGTGGCTTAAGCCGGAAGCGACTTTATCTTGCCTGCCACTTTCATGGTTACATAATCGCGATCTTCGGAAAAGCCACGCGCCGGTGAATATTCCCGCGCATAGAAGATGATTTGCAAATGAAGCTTTATCCAGGTTTCTTCTGGAAATAGTCGTTTGGCGTCGCGCTCCGTTTGCTGAACACTTTTGCCATTACTCAACCCCCAACGATACAGCATACGATGAATATGCGTATCGACAGGAAATGCCGGAACACCGAAAGCCTGAATCATTACAACGCTTGCGGTCTTGTGCCCAACCCCGGGAAGCGCCTCCATCTCTTCCAAAGAAGACGGCACCTCACCAGCATGACGCTCTATAAGAAGTTCCGAAAGTCGGTGTATGTTCTTACTCTTCGCCGGCGATAAACCACACGGGCGAATGATTGACTCAATCTGTGTTACCGATAGCTTAACCATTTCGTATGGATTATCGGCTAGCTCAAACAACTTAGGAGTAACCAGATTCACACGAGCATCAGTGCATTGTGCACTAAGTAAAACAGCTATGAGCAAGGTATATTCATCGCGATGATCCAGCGGAACCGGAGGATCCGGGTATAGGAGTTCTAACTCTTGTAAAATGTACGCGACCTTCTCTTTCTTGGTCATGTCCCTATCGAGTGAATAGTTGATTGACACGGTCCTTGTAAAAAACCAACGTCTGCGTGGTTCCCATAACGCTCAAATCAACAATATTCTGTTGTTCAGGAAAACTAGCAACGAGTATGTCGTTGGTGACTGACATTGACCTAAAGTCAGGTGTTCGATAGAGCTCCATGTAGCAATAGGTCAAATCATTCTCAACTTCCTTTCCTACCCAGCGCCACTCTGCAGCTACACCATCAATGACTATAGAAAAGTGCTGTTTCATGTAGCTCTCCATGACTGCATCCGCTTCATTTACCTCTTCTGCTGTTCCCAGATGAATAGCCTTACCCTGTTGCTGTGAAAGTGCAAGCTCCACATCGTCGGTAAACATTTTACATGTTATTTCAAACTGCTGAGTCCTTGGGTTAAACTCAATTATGCTTTTCGAGATATAAAATTTGTGTGTAAAGGCGCATTCATTGTTGGGTTTTTCTCTACCTATGCCCTGCAGCTCAATCAGCATGCCCAGAACTAGAAAGCAACATGAAAAAACGATACGCACATTCAACAATTGCATGGATTTGGGTGTTTAAAAAGTAGGGGCAAGTTAGGAAAAGAATGCCGTTTGCCTTCGGCGACTCCATTAACTTTGTGACATGTCCAGGACACTCACACCGGAGCAAATTGACCACGCTCAGCGTCTCATTCTCAATGCGGAAAACATAGTAGTAACAACGCATAAAAGTCCCGATGGAGATGCAATCGGTTCTGCCATGGCTATGCATCATTTTCTTCAGAGCATTGGTAAAAAACCGACAACGATTCTACCCGATGCCGCACCCGATTTTTTGCACTGGGTATCCGATTATGGAGCGTGCATTATTGCCGACGAAAACGTTCAAAACGCAGCAGATGCTATTGCCAAAGCTGATTTAATCTTTTCGCTGGATTACAATCAATTGCATCGCACAGGTGAGCTGGTAAGTGCCTTGCTGGAAGGGAGCAACGCACCATTCATTTTGATCGACCACCATCAGCAGCCCGGTGAGTTCCCGGCCGTTACATACAGTGATACCAAAGCCTGCAGCACCTGTGAAATGGTTTTTCGTTTCATTGAACAATGCGGGTGGAAAGGCCATTTGAATATCAATATCGCCGCATGCATCTATCTCGGCATTATGACCGACAGCGGTTCTTTCCGTTTTCACAATGTATCGCATGATACTCATCGCATCGCCGGTGAGCTTATAGAAATGGGCCTCGATCATGCCGAAATCCATCGAAACGTATACGACACCAATCTGATGGATAAGCTCAAGCTAATTGGCTATGCCTTGAGCGAAAAACTCGTTGTCATGCCCGAACATGCAACAGCATTCATAAGCCTCACAAGTGAAGAGCTTAAGCGATACAATTACCGTCAAGGCGATACGGAAGGCCTGGTTAATCAGGCGCTGTCCATTCGAGGAATAAAACTTGCGGCCTTCTTCCGCCAAGGAAACAACGAAATCAAAACATCGTTTCGTTCAAAAGGCAATTTTGACGTGAATCAATTCTCACGAAGCCATTGGCAAGGCGGAGGGCATGTCAACGCAGCCGGTGGCATCAGTTTCGATTCGATGGAGTCGACTTTGGATAAGTTTCGTCAACTAACCGAGAACTATAGCAACGAAATTAACCTGTCATGAAGATTCTGTCCATCATTGTAAGCGTTCTCATACTCTGCTCGTGCAAGGGTAAAAGTCCGCGCTCCATGACAGATCAAGAGCTGGCTGCTGCGCAAAAAGAGCTTATCAAAGAAAACAAGCGCCAGCATGCCGAAGAAATGTCGACTATTCGCGAATTCATCAAAAAGTCGAACTGGCCCATGCAAGAAACGCCAACCGGTCTTCACTACTGGATTTACAAGAGTGGATCGGGTGAACCGGCCAAAAAAGATCAACACGTTTGGATAAGCTACACCATTAGCTTGCTCGATGGCACTCTCTGTTACACTGCAGATGACAGTCAACCCAAAGAAATTCATGTTGGCCATGACAATATTGAAATAGGACTTCATGAAGCCATGCAGCTTATGAAAACCGGTGACCGAGCGAAATTCATATTTCCATCTCATCTGGCCTTCGGATTTACTGGCGATTCACGTAAAATTCCCCAAAATGCGAGTGTCATATACGACATTCATTTGATTCGAATTGAACCATGATTATGAATCCGACTTTCGTGAAAAACACGCTCTATACCTTAATTCTTGCCTTGTCATTGTCTGCCTGCGGAGGTCCAAAAGGGTTCGAAGATCTTGGAAACGGTCATTACCGCCGATTGGACAAATTCGGTGATTGCACGCCCAACCTTTACGATGCTTCTCACTTCATTATGCAGGTCCGCTTCCAAAGCTTGGATCGCAGTGATTTAAAATACGAATTTCAGCTTCATCACCACTCTCTTCACTCGCTCCAATTGAAAGAAAACGAAGACAGCTTGAGCAACGAGTTATCGCGTGCAATTCTTTCCATGAATTGCGGCGACGCTATGACCCTCCGATTGCCGTTTCAAGCATTCGACAGAAGCTTTCTAAGTGCATATGCTGACGAGTCCATGTTTGCAATCAATGAAAACATTGAGCTTTCCATGGAGGTCTTGCAAACGTTTGTGCCGGGCGAATACTCACAATACTTGATGAGCGCATCACAGCAGGGAGAGCTGGATGAGAGTGAAGCAATTGAGCTATTTCTGATGAATGAGCCTGATCATGATTATGAGAAGCATGGTGATTGTTTTATTCAATTTTTTGCTCGCGGAAATGGCGATACACTGACAGTTGGCGAAGAAATAATCATCGACTATAACACGTACTTGCTCAACGGGAAAAAGCTTGACGAATCAACTATACTCCAGTTTACCTATGGCATGCCGGGGCAAATTGTGGATGGTCTTCATTACGCGCTTAGCTTTATGACAATAGGTGATGAAGCGTTGGTTTACATGCCCTCGCAGCTTGCATTTGGCGAGGCAGGAAGTGCAGGTAAAATTGTTCCGCGCAACACTCCGATTTATTTTCGCATTAAACTGATGAAATCGGAAGTTTGATTTTTTGGGGTAAAACAGAACATTTTCCCCCTGTTGCTCGTTTCAATACCACTTATCACTCCACCCGGAATGAACAGAGCATACATCATACTCCTCTTGACGCTGTTGTTAAACAGCGCAAATGCACAGGACAACCTGGGTATTGCAGGTAGCACTCGCTCTCCTATCAATACGCTGTGGAATAACCCTTCGACCATTGTCGACTCAAGGGCTTTCATCGACTTTCAACTTGCCGGACTAAACGTTTTTGCTAAAAATGATCTTGTTTTCCTTCGAGGTGGCCAACTCTCCGTGGCTAACTTCGACACTATGACCACTGTTCCGCTGCGAAAGCAAAACACACCTTACAGTGCGTTTATAGATGTACAAATAGGGGGTCCGTCACTGGCATTCGCCGTGAAACAGCATGCATTCGCAATTAGTACTTCCGCGCGAGTAATGTCTGACGTGAGGGGGATACCTGTCCAAGCCTATGAATGGGCTCTGAACGGATTCGATTCCCCCAGTGAAAAAAATAAACTGAACACAATCCGAAATGTCAGGACCAATGCACTGGCCTGGGGCGAACTCGGGTTTACCTATGGAACCATTCTGTCGCGACAAGGGTTTGGTTTAACGCAAGGAGCCGTCACCATAAAGCGTCTTTTCGGCTATGCCGGAGCAGGTGTGAGACTGGATTCCTGGACCTACAAAATTCTTGATAACAATGCAATCGAAACGCAAGAATTCATTGGCGAGTATGGGTTTAATGATCCAACAACTGCCATCATCAATGGCAAAGGCTGGGGAGCAGACATTGGAATTACACACAAAGTGCGTCACAAACATTCTGAAGGGTATGTTCCGCACTCTCCTTGTACCGATGGTGACTACCTGTATCGCATCGGTATTTCGCTTTTAGATGTTGGTCGAATCAATTTTACCGAGCCCTTCTACACCAATAACTTCTCCCAAAATCAAAGCACACTATGGGAAGATTATCAAGGCACGCAGGCCGATGACATGGAAGACATTGACAGTCTCATCAATAACAATTTCCAGCTGGTTGAGGAAAACGGTTACATGTCTAAGTACTCCATGTTACTGCCCACTGCAATATCTGCACAAGGGGATTTCAACCTCATAAGCAACTTCTACCTCTATGGAGTAATTACGTATGGAATTCCGTGGCTCAATCAACTCGGGGTGCAACGATCGGGGTACTTAGGAGTTGCCCCGCGATGGGAAACCAAAAGGTTTGAAGCATCACTGCCTATTTCTCTTTATCAATACAAGCGCCCGCAAGTTGGACTTTGCATGCGACTAAACAGCATCATCATCGGTAGCGATGACCTGGGATCATTTCTGCTGAAAAAGGATATTTACGGCGCAGACATTTACGTCAGCATCAAATACACCATTTTCAAACACTGGAAATGCGGTGCGAAAACAAAAAGAATTGGCTATAAACGCCATTTTGGTGGCGCACCTCCACCACCTTGCCCTGCCTGGGGTAAATAAGACTACCTCATTTTCAGTCATCTGATTTCAACAGTTGCCTATTACATTCGCAACATGTCTGAAGCTCCTATCGACGTATTCGATTTTCGTGAAATGCGCCCATACAGCGATGATGAATTGCAAGCTGCAATTGAGCGTATGGTGCAAGAGCCCCTGCTCATAAAAATGATGAAGTGGGTATATCCGGGGTTACGTAAAACGGAAATTCTGAATATGTTCCGTGAGGTTCGCAACATCCAACAGTTTCAGGAAGAAATAAGTGCCCCCGCCGTAAAAGTTATCACGCAAATGACCACCAGCGGAGTCAGCTTCACCAATGAATCTGATATCGAGCCGGACAAAGCTTACTTATTCATTTCGAATCACCGCGACATTATTCTGGATAGCGCCCTACTCAATGTAAGCCTAATTGAACGCGGCATTCCAACCACCGAAATTGCCATTGGCGATAATTTGCTAAAGTTGCAGTTAGTGCGCGACATTGTGAGATGCAATAAGAACTTCATCGTTAGCCGGGATGTAAACGCGAAAGAGATGCTCTACTACTCGCTTCGCATGAGTAATTACATCCGACATACCATTTCGGAGAAAAAAACTTCCATCTGGATTGCGCAACGCGAGGGCCGAAGCAAAGATGGTGACGATCGAACAGCCACCGGACTGCTCAAAATGTTCAGCTTAAGTTCAAAAGAAGCTCCAGAAGAAAGTCTGCGAGAGTTAAATCTCCGACCAATGTGTGTCAGCTATGAGTTTGACCCGTGTGATTTGCTCAAAACGAATGAGCTGATGCACCTTAAGATTTTGGGCAAATACGAGAAAAAACCGGGTGAAGATTTTCACTCCATGGTAACCGGCTTAACCGGCCATAAGGGAAAGATAAATATCTGTGTGGGCAAAACGCCGGAAGAAGCATTCAAGAAAATGGCGTCCGTCAACAATAAGAACGAAAAATTCCGAATTTTGAGTGAAGCCATCGACGAGGAAATGCACCGAATTTTCCACCTATGGCCGAACAATTACATTGCATTTGACCTCTTAAATGGAACCCGCGAATACAAAGATCGATACTCCAACATACAGCGAATCGCATTTGTAAACTATATACGAGGACACGTATTCAAACTAGCTCTCTCGAGAAAAAAGCTTGGTTTACCCGCTGAAAATTTCAACGCCACAGCAAGGGAAATTCTGCTACAGATGTATGCAAATCCGGTCATCAATAAACGCAAATTGGAAAATGGCATCGGAGAAGACATCACCACGATTGAGGAGCATGCATAGAACCTATCTATTTCTGATTCTTTTCCTTTCGCTCGTAAATACTTTAACGGCGCAATGTGGCGCATGTCAGTCGCTTCAAAACAAAATCACCAACGGCGATTTCGAAAACGGTAATACTGCATTCAGCAGTTCACTTGAATACGTCACCTTCTTTCCCTTTCTGTGCACGCTATGTCCGGAGAACACGTATGCCATAGGAAATAACGCGACCCTTTTTCACAGCGGCTTTTCAGGAACCGATCACACCAATCCGCCCACCGGTGACTTCTTCATCGCCAATGCGCCGGGTCAAGAAGGTGTGGAGGTGTGGTGTCAATCTGCAAGCGTTGTTCCGCAAACAACCTATACATTCACCTTTTGGGCACGTGATATCGCTAACAATAACAACCCGCATCCTCTTGCTGTGCTTAGACCGTCCTTTAACGGCGAAGTACTAACCGACTCTCTATTGGCAGAAGGCAACTGGTCATCTCTTTCGGTAAATTGGTTCAGCAGCAACGAAACAACGCTTGACGTTTGCATTCTCGACTTTCAATCTCAAACGGGAGGAAATGATTTCGGATTAGATGATATTTCACTGACAGCCTGCGAGCCGATCGTACTTTCTCAGCCGGTTTTTGCCGGAAATGACACTACCGTTTGCAGTCGTGATGAAATCAACCTAGGAATAGCCTCATTGCCCGGCTATTCGTATGAATGGAACACCATCGATAATCTGTCATCAGATCAAATTAGCAATCCTCTTTTCACCCTGAATAACACCACCGGTATCCCTCAAGAATTTGCATATTGGGTAACACGCGATTCTGCAGGGGTAGGATGTATCGAAACCGATACCATACATATTGATGTATTATCGATGGCGGAGTTCGAACTGGGTGAAGACGTATTTCTTTGTCCGGGTGATAGCATTATTCTTATCGCCGGTGAAAACTGGGACAGCATTGCATGGTCAAACGGTGAATCAACTCCTTCTATTATCGCGTTCGAAGGTGACTATGAAGCAACCGTTTCTTCCGGTATTTGCTCTGAAACAGACAGCATCCGGGTTAATACCATCGATGTTCCAAGCACTAACCTGCCACCATTGGTCGAACATTGTAACACTGACACGCTAATTCTCAACTCGGCAGTGGAAGGGTCTTGGCTATTTGAGAACCTCACCTACAGCAATCCTATTCAGGTCAGTGCCTCCGGTATGTATTTCTACCTGTATGATTTTGATAATTGCTCCATCACGGATACCGTCGAGATTCAGCTTTACGATTTATTCGAAGCACAACTGATGCAAGACACCACTCTTTGTTCGGGTACATCGGCACTGATTGTTTCACAGCATGAAGGCCTTTGGAGTGATAGCTCCTTCGCATCATCGTTAAACGTTGTTCAGCCGGGCATTTACACCATTGAAGTTGTCAATGGTCCGTGTGTCGATACGGATACCACAGTTGTTATGGGAATCGCCCTTCCAACCATTTGGCTCGGTTCGGACACTACGTTCTGTGAAGATTCTCCGCTGTTGCTCGACGCAACGAATGAGAATGCAAGCTATCTGTGGTCAACAGGTGATACAACCGCATCAATTACCACAATCGGCAGCGGTCTATACGCGGTAGAAGTATCCAATCTTTGCGGAACTTCCTCGGACGAGATACTTGTAACAAACTTCATTTGCAGCTGGCAGCTATTCGTTCCAAATTGCTTTACCCCCAACGAAGACACGTTTAATGAAGTTTGGAAAGTGGATGGATACAACATACGCTCAATAGAAATTGTAGTGTACAATCGTTTTGGTGACGCCATTTTTAAAACCAACGATATGGATCTAGGCTGGACGCCCAACCTTCAAATAGGCGATGACACTTATACATACCGCATAGAGGTAACGCCGATGATTGGCGAAAAGGAGGTTCGAACAGGGGCTATCTATTTGATTCGATAATCCGGATTTTCATTCATATTTGCACCTAAATTATATTGCTGAAATATGAGCTGGTTTACACGAAAAATGCAGGGAATTACCACCAAGTACAAGGAAAAGAAGGAAATTCCCGAAGGTCTCTGGTACAAATGTCCGGAATGCCGCAGTGTGCTTACCAGTGAAGAGCATGCGGAGCACAACTGGGTATGCGACAAGTGTGGCTACCATGAAAAAATAAGCTCCTTGCAGTATTTCAGTATTTTATTTGATGAGAATGAGTTTGCTGAAATATCAGCAAATATGACCAGTGCCGACCCACTGGAATTCAAAGACACCAAGCAGTATAAGGACCGCATTAAAACTACCATTGCTAAAACCGGGTTGAAAGACGCCATTCGTGTTGGACGTGGGAAGATCAATGGTGAAGAGGCTGTGGTAGCGTGCATGGACTTCGGATTTATTGGCGGTTCCATGGGCTCTGTGGTGGGCGAAAAGTTTGCCAAAGGAGTTGATGATGCCATAGCTCACAAGTGTCCGTTCATCTGTATTTCCAAATCGGGCGGTGCCCGCATGATGGAAGCCGGTTTGTCGCTCATGCAAATGGCTAAAACATCTGCAAAACTGACTCAACTTGCGGATGCTAAACTTCCTTATGTTTCTTTCTTGACTGACCCAACGACAGGCGGTGTTACAGCGTCATTTGCCATGCTGGGAGACATCAACATAGCCGAACCCAAAGCATTGATCGGATTCGCCGGACCAAGAGTGGTCAAAGAAACCATTGGCAAGGACCTGCCTGAAGGTTTTCAAAGTGCGGAATTCGTTTTAGAGCATGGTTTTCTAGATTACATCATCGGACGTAAAGAACTAAAAAACAGACTGAGTCTTTCCCTAAAGTGGTTTAAGAACAAGGGCTAAAATCGAACTGTACAAGAAACGATACAGCCTCAGAGCCTCACAATCCTGAGTGGCTCTGCACTCTGCATAGAACGGTTGTACAGTAAGTAAGTACCAGATGACCACTCCTCGATGTTGAGCGTAATTTGTCCTGAAACGAATCCGGACCAAACTTGCTTACCAAGCACATCGTATACCTCAATGAAACTTGGCAGACCCTCGCAATTCAGCGTGAGGATTCCTTCACTGGGATTAGGATAAGCTTGTATTCCGAATGTTTTGTTTTCAAACTGCCCCAAACACGTTTCTATCACAATCTGGTCATTAGCAGATGCACTGCAATTGAATTGATTGGTCACCGTGTAGCTAACTGTATTTATCCCGTTAACCGCCGCGTCCAGATCGAACCAATTATTCACAATACCATCTCCGCTTAACTGTCCACCTCCGGGATTGGCCACCCAGGCAGCACCCAAACCACTGGTGCAAAGGGTATCAACCGAGAAACTGAACAATACGGATGGAACTTCGTTAACGACAATCTCAAGGGCCTCCTCCGTCAGGCATTCATTGCTTGTACCATCAACACGCAATATCGAATTGGCAATGGGAACGTATTGAATTGTATCTCCCGTAAGGCCGTTATTCCAAGCGAACTCTTCCGCGCCAAACGCAAATAGTGTTAGGGTATCACCAAAGCACACCGATGTGGCACCTTCAAAAGAAAGCACAGGATAATCGTGAACGATGACCGGATAGACCGAAGTTCTCGGGCATCCATTGGCACCGATAGCTGTTACGGTGTAGGTTGTGTCATTGAACGGATTAACCGGAATTGTATTCTGTGTAGATCCGCCCAACCACTGAAAGGTTAAGGCATCCGTGATAATCTGAAGTGAGATCGAATCGCCAAAACAAATCTCCGAATCCCCATTAAAACTGATAATTGGTGCCGGGTCTACATCCACGAAATAGGTTGCTGTATCGGGACAACCGAAAATATTCTGACCAATGAGGGTAAACAATGAATCGGCAGATGGCATTGCGTTCAAGGTATCTGAACCCAAAAAACCATCCCAGAAGTATTGATCAGCACCGCTTCCAACCAAGGTAGCTGTATCGAGCTCACAAACGTAATATTCACCTGTGAGGAAAATTTCCGGATTAGGGTGCACTTGAATACGGAGCGTATCATATTCAAAACATCCATACACATTTGAGCCCAGGACAGTGAACACCGTATCATTGAAGGCAGTGAAAGACAAAACCGGTGTGGTATTTAATCCATTCCACACGTAGAAATCGGCACCACTTACGATGACCGATGCCTCTCGTTCAAAACAAAAGGGGGTCAACGAATCAATCCGCACATCGGGAGCCGGAAAAACAGGTACTTCAACGAAAACGGAGGAAGAACAATTGAATTCATTCGTTCCTGTGATCTGAAAATTGATTGAATCACTTGCGATAACATTATATTCATTTTCTCCTGTGAGTTGAACAGGATTTCCTGTGTTCAGATCCGTCCACTCCATGAAAGGGGCTCCACTAGCGGTAATTACAAGCGATGTTTCTCCGCACAACTGCTCAGGAGCTTCGAATTCAATGACCGGGTTGTCATAAACAATAAGCTGAATGTTGCGCGTTCGTATGCATCCGGAGTCATTGTAAGCCTCGAACAGATAAGTGGTGTCGTCCTCCACAAAAAACTGAGCATACTCTGTAAAGTTTTGCCCGGCGAATTTGTAAAAGGCCGCATTTCCGTCATTAATAAAAATCTCAAACAATTCGCCGTAGCACAAGCCGTTGGTATAAGAGTAATCAAAGTAAATCTCATCACCAACATCCACACTCAACTCCAGGGTAGTATCGCATGCCGTGCCACCGCCTATATAGACGGAAAATTGCATGTCCTGAAACATTCCCATTGTGATGCTCGGACTTGTTGTTCCATCGCTCCACAAAACCTCTGTTGCATTGGGCACCTGGTATGTCACTGTGTCGCCATAGCACACATAGCTTGGACCTTGTATTTGCAAGTCAGACCCGAATTGAAAAACGGTAATTGTGAGTTCTTGAGAAGTTGGGCAGCCGGAGCTGTTCAAACCAGTAACGGTATAGGTGGTAGTTGTGTCGGGTGAAAAGGTATATGAATTCGTGCGTTCACCATTAGTAAGCCAATCGTATTCAGTATCATTAGGGGCGTTCAGCGTTGTCGAATCGCCCGCACAGATAAACGTGGAGCCTCCCTCTATTTCCAAACCACTTTGATCTGTGACATAGAAAAAAACAGTATCAGAGCCAATACAAACATCCGGATCAGCCGTATAGATTACGAAATGAGGACCTGACCCTGCTGCTACGGCATCATAAAATCCATCCGACTGAACATACTGCCCGGAATATGTCCCCGTAGGCTGACTCAACAGTGGCAGATAAAATCCGTTTTCCGAATAGCATATAAAGTAATTCGGGAGCGGCACATCAAACTCACACGGTCCTTGAGCCCATGAAATCATCGGGGCTAGCCCTAACAATACTAAGATCAGCTTAAATTTGCTCATATAAATTTACTTGCAAGATTGGGGTAAAAATAAATGGTTACTCGCATATTCACCCCCAATAAAAACCAACAATTTCAACGATTTTATGTCAACTCAAGGTCGGGTAGCTTTTCACACATTGGGCTGTAAATTGAATTTTTCAGAGACCTCTACCCTGGCCCGTCAATTCGCCGAATCAGGCTATTCCCGTGTTGAAATGGAAGATGCCCCTGATGTTCTTGTCATCAACACATGCAGTGTCACTGAGCAGGCCGATAAAAAGTGCCGAAACATTGTCAGCCGGGCGGTGCGTTCCAACCCAAGCGTATTCGTAGCCGTAGTTGGATGTTATGCCCAACTAAAGCCTGAGGAAATTGCCGCTATTCCCGGTGTCGACATGGTACTAGGTGCCGGACAAAAATTCAATCTGGTTGAGCATGTGAAGCAACATAAACAGTTGTCTGAGCCGTTGATTCATGTCGGAGAAATAAAGGATGTGAAAGACTTTATTCCTTCCTTTTCTGCCGGAGATCGTACGCGTACTTTTTTGAAGGTTCAGGATGGTTGTAATTACTTCTGCGCCTTTTGTACGATTCCTCTGGCTCGGGGCAGAAGCCGCAGCGCTTCGCTGGGACAAACCATCGAACAAGCGAAAAAAGCTATTGATGCCGGAGCGAAAGAAATTGTACTGACAGGCGTCAACATCGGCGACTACGGCACACAGCACGGAACTACTCTGCTTTCTCTGATAGAAGAACTTGATGCGATGGCAGGGGTTGAACGTTTTCGAATCTCGTCCATTGAGCCTAACCTCCTTTCCAATGAAATAATTGACTTTGTGGCTCAATCCGACAAGTTCATGCCTCACTTCCACATTCCGCTTCAAAGCGGTTCTGATGAAATACTGCGTGCCATGCGTCGAAGGTACCGAACGGATCTGTATCGTGAGCGGGTTGATCGAATAATGTCTGCGATGCCGGATGCATGCATTGGGGTTGACGTAATTACCGGGTTTCCGGGTGAATCGGATGAACGATTTGATGAAACTCGAAACTTCCTTCTTGAATTACCTGTAAGCTATTTACATGTCTTTACCTACAGCGAACGCGATAACACAACGGCGTTGCGTATTGCAGACATTGTACCCCAAGAAATAAGAAACAGAAGAACCGTTGAACTTCGTATGCTCTCCGACAAAAAGAAAAGAGCGTTTTACGAACGCTTCGCCGATTCTACCCAGCATATTCTGTGGGAAGCTTCACAAGACGAGGGACTGATGTATGGATTCAGCGAAAACTACCTGAAAGTTTCACAACCCTGGAATGCACAGCATGTGAACAAAATCACTCCAATGAGGCTGGGAAGTCTCAATGGTGAGCTGATTTATTCAGCGAAATAACACGTCTAGATGTTAAAGGTGGCCTGTATCCATTTATTGGTTACGCTTTCCTCAAGCGTGTAGATGATGACCTTTTCACGCGAAAATCCGATTCCCAAATCAAACGAATACTTGCCTATCCAAAACTCAACTCCAGTTTCAATGAAGGCCCCAAAACCTATTCCCGTATTGGGGTTTGCCGACATGGGTGTTTGACCTGCCACAAAACTCTGTGTTATCAAATCGAACTGACGGTCGGCCACTATAGCGTAATTCTCCATCCACTTTGTACCAAGCATACTTCCGCCAACCTGAACAAAAAAGTTAGACATATCGCCCATCATCCAGCCTTGACGATAGCCTAGGTTGATGTTGAAGCGCTGCTCCTCACCTGCCACCGAAAGCAATTGAGTGCCCGAATTGAACTGATTATTCTGTGAGGATGGAGTAATCTGCATCGTAAACTGACCAACAGCTTTTAAATTCGTGGCATTCACGTTCATAATAACTGCAGCGTAACGATTAAAATTCCATTTCATATTCAGCCCCACATACATGGCAGGGTTGTATCGCATGTTAGTTGGCGCAAAATCCGCGTTAAACCAATAGCTCTGGGTATTGTAGAATGTTTGAATCTCACGTACATCGTTTGAAAGCGCAAACGGCCCATCCATTCCTATACGCTCGGGAATTGAATACCACCTTACCATTGCTGCTTCATTAATAAAACCTTCAAAAGGACCGCTGCCGTTATAAACGTTTGCGGTGCGTGCATTGGCGAAATAACTGCCTAAATTGATACCAAAACTCAATCCGTGGATGCTGTCCTCTTCCAGCTCCTCATCGTCGTCGCGCATAGTCAACGACTGAATGGGTTGGTGCGATACCTGCGCAAGTGGCTGCGAAAACAAACGCATGCTAACTGCTACCAGCATGCACGATAATAAGACGGGAGATAATTTCATTTTCCTTCTTGTCATTTTGATTGCAACAAAGCTATCCACTGTTCACTCTTTTTAGAAACCTGCGCACTTAATCGAGTGGCGTCGTTCACAATCGACATGTATGTGGGTACCGCCATAGATCCCTTGCCTGCTTCGCAATGCCCCTTTATTTTAACCAACACCTGTTGCACTTGATCATTCCACTCGGCTACATCCGCTGCAGATATGGATGCACCCGAAGGAACGTCAGGCACCACGGCCGCAGGAACAACTACTTCAGCCTTCCTCTTCGCCAACAGCTTCAACTCGATTATTTCGCGTTTCGCTTCTTCAAGTTTATGCACAAGTGCTTCCTCTTCACTGGTATCATTTGCCTTGGCTGATAAACTCACACGCTGCCTTTTCCATCGCTTACCCAAAACAATCAACACTATCAACGAAACGAGCAACAATACCAATGCAACAACTGCCAGAATGTGCCATTGCATGGCCATATCCTTCATTTCATTCAACTCTTGTGCGCCTTGGCTGCGCAAATCCTCCATACCTCGTTTCAAGCTATCCGACTGCTGCGCTCGGATATCTTCGGACGCCTTCCAATCATTGAAGTACTGTGCATGCAATCGATTACCAAGGCTATAGGCCATTTGATAATCATCTTGATCAACTGAAATCTCCAGAAGAATGGACAACAATTCGCGCACATAGCGCTCTGAATCCGCAAAAGGAATATCGGCAGATGTTAACTGTGCCTTCAACTTGAGATAGGAAGTCAAACTCGGATTCACGCTGTAATTCAAAAGTGCTGCATCTGCCTCCACCAAATAACGCTCGGCCAATGTCAATGCCAGCGTGTCTGAAAACAAACTGTCGTAGCGCAACTGCCAGGCTCGCTTATTCACTAACAATGAGTCATGCCACTCCATCAATTGCATCACGTTGGCGCCATGCTCCAGTTCCATATCTCGAACCAATGCACGCAAATCACTCACCGGATTATCATTGGCTAAACCGGAATTACCCAGCAATTGAATGAATAGTATTGACAATATCTGACCTACTTTCTTCATTACTTTTTCTTGATGAGATTAATGACAAAATCTATTTGTGAATCAGTCTTTCGATTCAAATCATCAGCGCTGCAATCAACCCAATGATCGGGCATAATGGCGTTGCGTTCATAACGAAAGGAATCATCATAGTTATACCGTATGGTGGCAATGCTTGTGCGCAAGCCCGTACGTTCAAGTGTATAGGCGGCCGGATTTCCCCACGTGCCGGTAACAGGTCCCAAACACTGTTGACCTACAATAGCACCGCGACGGCGTTGCTTGAATGCATTGGTAAAGTCTACCGCTGCAGAAGCCGTTAATCCATTGATGAGCACATAACAATTCCCCTTGTAAACAATACCGGGCAATTGCTTGGTTGGCCTATTGAAATAGACGGTATCAATAGCACCCAAAGGCATTTGTGCGAAGTATCGGAAACTCTGAACGTCTTCATTATGCGCAAAAAACAAAAATGTAATGATGTCACCAAGCGTTGAATGCATAAGTCGGGAACGGGAAGATGCCAGCGCACTATTTCTTCCAATCACGTTGCTCGGTGTGTTGTATCCGGCCGAGTCCAGAAATGAGTACAGATACTCCACCATCGCGCTGCTCCCTCCGCCATTGTCGCGCAAATCGATAATCAGGTTACCATAACTCCCTTCATTGATTTGGGCGAAACTTTCTTCTATTCGCTTTCGATACTTGCGTGATCCAGCCGGTGCAAATGTCGATACCTTGAGAATAGCCAGGTTATGCTCATCTTCAAAATCCAGATCGACAGGAAAAGGATGCTCTTCTGCTTCGTGTCGGTATCGTTCGCGATAAAACTCCTTACGCTGATACCCTTTCAATTGCACCTCCAACGTGTCACCCGAGTTATAATCGACAACGCGAACACTGTTATCCTTTTGAAAGTGATACTTCAACCCGGCACAAATCATCAAAATAGAAGTTGCCACCGATTTTTTTGCTTCATCGGCATCCCCCTCAATACACGCATAGTTCATCGCTTGTTTGAACAAGACTTCCCTGTCCACGCCATTTACCGACAATAGCTCACTTCCCGGAGTAATCTTTCCTTCCCAATCACGACGAACCAAGAGACGAACGCGTTCGCCCGGGACTCTTTCTAGCGCAAGAGGCAGAAAATAACCATTACCTGAAAATTGCAAATCGAGCAACTGGCCATAATCGATAGCCGTATGCGAGTCGCGCAGCGTATTGAGCAAATTGGCAACAATCAAACTGAACTCCGAAAGAGATGTACGCTCCTCAATGGCATACGTGCTGGCCTCGTAAACTTTATTGAAGTACTTCTCATCACAAAACTCAAAGGGATTGGGATGGCTCTTGAGCAGCTCTTGCTTCAGATTTTCTAAGTCAGCAATTAAATCGCTTCTGAAATAAAGGGAGTCAAGACGCGACTGAGCCTCTGCATGAAAGCTCAAAACTAGTGCCGCTATGAAATTGAAATAAAATCGCACCCTTAGTCCTGATTGCGTTTTTTGACCATGGTAAGAATCGTTGCAAGCGCAACGGTTTCGCCGGTCTCGTCATACACATCCACCAAGAACTTAACAATACCCTTGGCAATATCCTCCGGTGTTCTCTTCTCCTGATCTACTTTTTCTTTCACTGTGAATCGAACACCTAATGTCATACCCGGATAAACTGGCTTTGTAAAGCGCGCCTCATCGAGACCGTAATTCAAAAGCACAGGTCCTTTCTTAGGGTCAACGAACAAGCCTGCGGCTTTAGAAAGCACAAAGTATCCATGCGCTACTCTTCGCTCGAATATCGTTCCCTCAAGCGAGGTAGCATCCATATGCGCATAAAAATTGTCGCCACTCACATTGGCAAAATTCACAATATCAGCTTCAGTCACCGTATGCTTATGGGTAAACACCGCATGACCGATTTGCAAGTCTTCAAAATACTGTCTGAACAAATGTGGTTCAGCTTCCGGCTGATGTGCACCATACTGGAATACGTGTGTGATAGCCGTAAGCGTGGTGGGCGAACCTTGGATCGCTGTTCGCTGCAGATAGTGCATCACGCCGCGCTTTCCTCCCATTTCTTCACCTCCACCCGCTCTGCCCGGACCTCCGTGCACGAGAAGCGGCATAGGAGATCCATGACCGGTGCTCTCAGGTGCACTCTCTCGATTCAGCACTAAAATTCGTCCATGATGCGAGGCACTTTCAATGACAAAATCACGTGCAATTCGATTGTCGTGCGTAGTAATACTGCAAACCAAAGAACCCTTGCCCATTTTCGTCAGAGCGATGGCATCCTCCAGTGTATCATAAGGCATCAAGGTTGTAATCGGACCAAAGGCTTCTACTTCGTGGGTAGCAGTTTTATGAAATGGGTCGTTATTGACGAGCAACATCGGAGAAAGAAATGCTCCATGATCATAGTTTGCATCAATGACCTCCATCTTGGCAGGGTCACCATAAACAAGTTCTGATTCTTTTCGAAGTATTGCCAACTTCTCCAACACATCCACTCGTTGCGACTGCGCTGCAAGAGATCCCATTCGAACCGCTTCATTTCGCGGATTGCCAACTACTGTTTTGGAAAATGCTTTACCCAATGCAATCTGTACATCTTCTAAAAATGCTTCCGGCACAATGACCCGACGAATTGCGGTGCACTTTTGACCACACTTCACCGTCACCTCCTTTCGCACTTCCTTAATGAACAAATCGAACTCCTCAGTACCGGGAGCAGCATCTTTGCCTAACACAGCGGCATTGAGCGAGTCTGCCTCCATGTTAAATGGAACAGACTCTTCCATTATGCGCGGGTGTGCCTTCAGTTTACGCCCCGTAGAAGCGCTGCCGGTAAAGGTTACGACATCCTGCGACATGACATGGTCAAGCAGTCCTTCGGCATTGCCGCAAATCAACTGTAAGGAACCTTCCGGAAGAATACCGGAGGCAATTATATCGCGCACCACAATCTCTGTTAAGTAAGATGTGATGGTTGCAGGCTTCACAACAGCGGGCATTCCTGCCAACAAATTCACGGCTATCTTTTCAAGCATTCCCCAAATGGGAAAATTGAATGCGTTGATGTGAACAGCCACACCTTCGCGCGGCACCATAATGTGATGCCCAATGAATGTTCCCTGTTTCGACAACTTGGCCGTTTCACCATCTAAGTAATAGCGCTCGTTAGGAAACTGGCGACGCAAAGACGCATATGCAAATAAATTGCCTATTCCACCATCGATATCAATCCAGCTATCAATCTTCGTTGCGCCGGTAGCATAACTCAACTCATAGTAAGATGCCTTCCGTTCATTGAGGTGCATTGCCAAGGCTTTTAGCATTCGGCCGCGCTCATGAAAGGTCATTCTTCTCAGCACAGAACCTCCCACGGTCCGTCCGTAATGAAGAACGTCACCAAAAGGTAAGCCCTGAGCGGTTGCCACTCCGACAACATCACCATTTATCGCATTGAACAATTGCTTTTCATTGCCCGAGCCAAAAGTCCAGCCGCCCAGCACATAGTTTTCGATACGCGTCATTGTATTCCTTGAGTTTGCCCGCGAATTTGCAGCAAAATCAAGCTGACTCAGGCTGTTTTCAACCCTTGTTTACCAACAATTGAGATAAAAAATCAAGATGCGCGCTTTCGATCTCCCTTTTTGCTAATCGTTCTGTTAAAACCTTTCTCGCGATTCTTGCGGCTGTCCATATCATCCCTTATTTCAGGTTTCGGTTTGTGCGATTGGCGTTGCTGCTTGCTTTGCAGACTTCCATTTCCCTTACTGGTTTTCATGTTATATAATTTGATATGAAAGTGCGCCAACGGAAATTCAAACACCATGACCCGCGTCAAAGCAAAATATGATGAGACACAGATTCAATTCGCGCGGTTGTTTCGTTTATATTTGTTTACCAATCCATTGAAAATCATGAAGACGGCTTTTCTGTTCTCCTTTGTTATTTGGTCTTATGCTAGCTGCTTTGCGCAGAACGACAGAGAACTCATATACGAGCAATTCAACAAAATTTCCGGAAACTGGGAAGGTTTTATGGAATACACGGATGAAAGCGATAACGTCACCATTTATAGCTTACCGGCAAAATGTCAATCTTCGTTTAACGGAACAAAGTGGGTATATACCGTTCAATACGACCACGGCAGAGGTGACATGAGCGGAGGTAGAGGTGAGTGCACTGTTAATGATGAAGGGACTAAAATGAACTATGACGGAGTAATTTGGGATGTTATCGGAATAGATGAGCACGGTGATACGACTGACATCATTCTTGAAACGAAAGGAAAAGAGAAGCGCCGCCCGTCTGATTTAAAGCGTATCATTTCCATTACTTCCATTGGCTTCACTATTACGGAGCAAGTTCGTGCGGAAGAGTTTGGACCGAACTACATTGTGCGTAACCGCCACATATTCCGCAGACCTGCGCGCTCCAAGGATTGATTGCTTCAACAGCTTTTGTCGAAATGTAGTGTTGAGTGGCGACATTTGCGCCCGGTAATCAGACAGCATGGCCCTTACCCTCAGGCAAAGCATAATCAACTACTTTCAGCTACATCCGCTGAGGGTCATTCTAATTCTAGCACTGTTCGTGCGTCTGATCGCTGCATTTTGCGCACCGGGCTTCATGATGCACGATGATCATTTTCTGACCATCGAACCATCGGGCAGTTGGGCCGATGGCAAGAATTTCAATCATTGGCTTCCGGGTATTGGCAATACAAACGAACATCCTGAACCCATTAGCTTCTTCTATCTGAGTTTCCTTTTCGTATTTTTCCGACTTTTTCAATGGCTTGGTATTGAGCAACCGGAAACGCAGATGCTCCTCATAAGAATCATTCACGCATCGTACTCCGTCCTCACCGTTTTCTTTGCCTTCCGTATTACCGAACTATTGAGCAATCGCAAAAACGCCATTACGGTAGGTTTTCTATTAGCATTTATAGCGATTCTACCCAATTTCTCCGTACGAAATCTGGTTGAAATCGTTTGCATGCCTCCCCTATTGTGCGGTATGTGGGTGTTGCTGAAGAATGTCCCGTTGCGCGAGCGTTTCATTGGTAGAATAGCCATTGAGAGTGCCAATTCGACTGCCGACACAATCACAAATTGGAAGCATCTTGTATTCGCTGCTTTCCTGATGGGGCTCGCAGTCGGGTTCAGATACCAGACGGGTTTATGGGTAGCACTGGTTGGGGTCGTACTCGCCTTGCAACATAGTTTCCGATCATTCCTTCTATTTGGACTAATTTCTTTTGCCGCGTTTTTTCTGACACAAATCGACGATGTCATCCTGTGGGGTGGCGAACCATTTCAGCACTTGCGAGGATACTTCGAATACAACAAGAAAAACGCGCTCAATTATCCCGGTTCGCCCTGGGCATACCTGAGCTTTATAGGTGTATTCATCCTGCCGCCCGTGAGCCTTTTTCTATCAGTCGGATTCCTTGCCTCCTGGAGAAAGCAGGCCATCATCGTTCTGCCCACGCTTGGTTTCCTCATCTTTCACATTTTGTACCCAAACAAACAGGAACGATTCATTTTACCTGCTCTTCCTTTCTTTGTCATCGCGGGTGTTATTGGCTGGAACCGAATCGCAACGAAATGGCAAAACACCTCCTGGCATTCCATCAGTTGGAAAATCTTTTGGACACTTAACACTGTTGCAATGCTCACACTTTGCTTTACCTACTCCAAGAAAAGCCGTGTAGAAGCAATGAACTACCTCTATGAGGCCGGCGATTGCAGCAACTTCATTCTGGAGTTTACACATTCCAATCAGGGAGCCATGATGCCTCAGTTTTATAGCGATCATTGGACCACCTATTACTATTTCAAAAAGGGAGACCCTGTAGAGGGTATACTTCGAAACGCCGAGCACGAAGCTGAAATTACAGCGAACTCCATTATGCCTCGCTCATTGCCCAATTACATTTTGTTTTATGACGACGAAAAATTGGACGAACGGGTAGCGCGCATGAAACAGTACTATCCTACTTTGAGCTATAAAACTACCATTGAATCGGGCTGGTTCGATGAATTACTTCATTCGCTCAACCCGAAAAACAGCCTGGAAAAAATCCATATTTATTCCATGGGAAAGCCTGTGGCTCCGCAATTCAATTAAAGAACGGAAGACTGTATAAAGTCGATTCGCTTAAACCCCCAACGCGAAGAGCTAAAAGCATCGAGAATGGAGTTTGTGTTTTCACTATGAGGCAACGGCTTCAAATGAAACAACATCGCATCTGCTGTTGTAATCTCATCTTCCAGAAACGCATAACCTTGAAGCAAACCCTTCTCCACCCAAACATATCCATACTCGTCGGATGCTCTTCCCGGACCGGCAATTATGAAAGATGGATCACGTGATAAAACCACACTAATGGCATGTTCAAGCGCTTCATTATGAACTTCAGCATCTGGCGGTTGAGCTCCTGTATCGAACATGGATAGACCTAGCAGTCGCTGATCAATATCAAACTCTGCAGCAAGGGCATATAGCCAACGATTGGCTTCCGCCAACGAAGCAAAGGACTTCACCGCCCCTGACGTTTTCATAGATGCGCCGCACGCCAACCGCACATATCCCTTTTGATCAACATACCGAATCACATGTGCCCTTCTCGTAAGTCTTTTCTGAGCGCTATTGTGCGGAGGCCAATGCTTTCGGATTTCTGCATCTTCCAACAAGAGAGCTATCAATTCATTTCCGGCCAACTCAAACCCAACATCACGCACGTCGCGCATGAATGACTGTGCGCGAGCGCTCTCAGCATGCGTGGTAAAATGCTGCTTAACACGCTTCTTGACATTGTTGGCTTTTCCGATGTATAGAGGTTTACCTTTCTCGTTATACAAATAGTAAACACCGGGAGCTTCAGGTAATCGATGAAAAGTCTCCTCCGGCAAATTGGGTGGAAGGAATACCACACCACTATGCTTAGCAACCATCTTCTTCAAATCCGATGCATCCAGCAAAGGCAACGAACGCTTGAGAATTTCCGTGGCAACTCGCGCGTCACTTAAAGCGCGATGGGCATTTTCATTAGTTAAACCAAGCCAACTGCAGATAGCGTTCAAACCATACGACTTCTGCCCGGGAAAGGCCCTCCGAGCCATGCGCATCGTACAAAGTCGAGGCGGATTCCAGTTTCTGCCAATGGCTGCAAACTCAGCCCGAATAAACGAATGATCGAAGTTCACATTGTGCGCTACGAAAATGGTTCCTTCAAATATTTCCTCGAGCCGATCAGCGATTTGATGAAAAGTCGGTGCGCCTTCGAGCATATCGTTAGTTATGCCTGTAAGACCTGTGATGTACAGAGGAATGCGGATACCCGGATCGAGCAATGTGCTAAACTCTTCGACAATGGTTTGACCATCATACACCACGATTCCTATTTCAATAATACTATTTCCGGAAGCCTGACTTCCGGTTGTCTCTATGTCGGTTACCGCAAAACGCATCTTGGCGCAAATTCGGACATCCATTCCGAACATTTCGCCTTTTTAGTAACTTTTCAAGCCTGTTCAATGCCACATTGACAGCAGCAGCCGCATGGCATCTCAATTGACTAAAAGCGCACAACTTATTTATATTCGTATTTCAAAATTTAATCATGAACAAAGTCACTATCGCAGCTCTCATCTTGGTTGGGAGTATTGTAATCGGATTCGTTTCCTTTTATTTCTATGCCGCCGGCGTTCGCGACAACGCAGTAAAAAATCAGGAAACGGTCAATGAATCCTGGGGTAATGTGCAGAGCGCCTATCAACGCAGAGCAGATCTAATCGGAAATTTGGTTGAAACCGTTCGCGCAGCATCTGAAAACGAACGTGAAATTCTAATCGGAGTTACAGAAGCGCGCGGTGGCATTCGCCATTACACAGACAGCGTAGGCAATTTGGTTGCCGAGCAAAGTGCCAAAGTGAAAAACGCATCAACACCTGCGGAGCTTCAGCAAAGCGATATGGTTCTGATGAACACATACCGTGGGTTTCGTGGATTCATGACAGAGAATTACCCGACGATTCAATCTACGCAAAACTTTTCTAACCTACAGACACAATTGGAAGGAACAGAAAATCGCATCAATACAGAACGTAATCGATACAATGAATCGGTAAAAACCTACAACGCCTACATTCGAGGCACTTTCAAGAAAATGGGTTTGAGCCTTGTTGGTTCAGAGGAAGACAATTTCAAGGTACGCGAAATGTTTGAGGCAAAAGAAGGAGCCGACGAAGCACCGAAGGTCAAGTTTTAACCCTCCACATGAGCATTAACACACTCGAACTTCACCGCAAAGTGGAGGCGGCCATTGAAGAGGCAGAGCGCAATACCTCAGCAGAAGTGCGCGTGCACCTGGAAGAAAAATGCACGGAAGATCCGCTCGATCGGGCGAGTTTTATCTTCGAAAAATTGGAAATGCATAAAACAGCTGCGCGCAATGGTGTGTTGATTTATGTTGCCTTCGACGATCGTAAACTTGCCATCATCGGTGATGTCGGTATTCATATTCATGTTGCTCAAGACACTTGGGAAACCATCAAGAACCACATGACACACGATTTCTCATTAGGCAACCATGCAGAAGGTTTGTGCAGGGCGGTAGCTTCAGTTGGCGAACAATTGAAACACTATTTCCCTTTCCATAAAGACGATCGCAACGAGCTTTCTAACAGCGTATCTACACATTCCTACTAAGTAAGATGCGCTATTTTCAACTAATAATAGTAACCGCGCTTCTTTCGCTGAGTGCGCAACTCTTTGCTCAACTCGCGGGTCAGGAATGTTTTCCCAAAAAGGAAAACAAACTGGTTTATGATGTAGCGGATGTACTTTCTTCGGAAGAGGAATCAATACTTGAAACCAGATTGGTTGCTTTTGCCGACAGCACGAGCAATCAAATAACTGTTGTCATTGTTCCTGATTTGTGCGGAATGGATAAAGCGCAATTCGCTATCGAACTTGGCCAATCATGGGGCGTTGGGCAATCCAAAGAGGACAACGGAATTGTATTTCTTGTCAAACCTAAAACGATAGATTCAAAAGGTGAAATCTTCATCGCCGTAGGTCGGGGGCTAGAAGGTGCTATTCCCGACATTACTGCCAAGCAAATAACAGACAACGAATGTATCCCTTCCTTCAAAAATAACGCATACTTTGAAGGGATAACAGAGGGCTCCAAAGTGCTTATGGATCTAGCTCGCGGAGAATACAACTCCGACGAGTATGCAGCGAAACACACCGGTCGCAAAAAAAAAGGAGGGGCCGGCATCGCTATACTGGCGCTGCTCATCATAGCATTCGTCTTCATGGCTAAAGCATCTCAAGCAAGAAGATATGCCGCAACAAATCAAATCGGCTTTTGGGCAGCTTGGGCATTATTGAATGCAGCATCCCGCTCCCACAGTGGTTACTATTCAAACTTCAGCAGCGGACGCGGCGGATTCGGTGGATTCAGCGGCGGGGGCGGCGGGTTTGGTGGGTTTGGCGGCGGCGGGTTTGGCGGCGGCGGAGCCGGAGGAAGTTGGTAAGTGTATCTTGCTCAAGAAGTGTATCAAGCAACCAAATACAATAAACGTTAGAGATAACAACAAATGAGTTTCGGAAAATGGATAGGCGGTGCGTTGGGCTGGGCCATGGGAGGTCCTATCGGCGGCATCATTGGATTTGCTATCGGCGCAATGGCCGATGACAAATCATTTAAAGGAGTTCAATCAAATGCCGGCTCACAAGCCCGACCTAACTACGGGCAATATCGCCATCAAACGCAATCAGGTGATTTCGCTTCCGCGCTGCTGGTTTTGTCGGCCGCTGTCATGAAAGCCGATAATCGACTCTTAAAATCCGAGCTCGATTTCATTCGCGAGTTTTACTCTCGTCAATTCGGAAGCGCTGCAGCGGCTCAACATATTGGCGTGCTGAAAGAACTCCTGCAAAAGGACATCCCCCTTCGCGAAGTGTGCGAACAAATTCGCTATTACATGGAACATCCCATGCGCCTTCAACTCATGTACTACCTCTTTGGAATTGCAAAGGCCGATGGCAATGTCGACAAGTCAGAGATGCACATCATTGAGCAAATAGCGCAATATATCGGCTTGAATAGTAAGGATTACGAATCGCTTAAAGCCATGCACTATCAAGACACCGAAAGTGCTTTCAAAATTCTGGAAATTGATTCCTCTGCAACCGATGACGATGTGAAGAAAGCCTATCGCAAAATGGCTATGAAATATCACCCTGATAAAGTTCGTGGACTGGGAGAACAGCACGAAAAATCAGCGAATGAAAAATTCATCAAAGTTCAAGAAGCATACGAACAAATTAAAAAGGAACGCAACATGAAGTGAGTAACTTGTTGAAAACACATTTCAGCAATCAGTCACTTCGTTTCTAGGTTTTTTATTTTTGTATCGTAAGTGAACTACTTACAAATAGTTTTTAGTTTTTCAGTTTAAGCCTAAAAGCCCTGCTAGCGAGTGGGGCTTTTTGGTTTCTTGGAAGTGCTGATCAAAAAATGTACATTCGTATCAAACCTTAGTGCTATGAAGCCTACTACCCTGCTTGCCATTTTCTGTTGTTTCTCGTCTCTTTTGCATGGTCAAAACAGCACAGGCGACTGCGACGGAGCTATACCGCTCTGCGGTGGAATCTTTAGCGAAGAGTCGGCGCCCCCCGGAACCGGGAATGTGCTGGAATATACAGGGGCATGTAACTCCGGAATGGAAACCATGAGCTTGTGGTACACTTTCACCGTTCAGCAACCGGGAGAACTCAGCTTCATCATTACTCCCAATAACGAACTCGACGACTACGACTGGGGACTTTTTAACATTACCGTAGGAGGCTGCGCAGGCATCAACTTACAAGATGGCTCTTCCCCGGAAGTCAGCTGTAATTCTTACGGTAGTTTTAATTCCAATGGTCCAACCGGAATTTCAACAGTCAACGGCGGTAGCGGTAACAGCAACGGACCGGGTGATGTAAACGGACCTCCATTCAATGCAAACTTGAATGTGGAGATTGGACAAACATTCGCACTAATTGTCATGAATTGGTCGAACAGTCCTGATGGCTATACAATCGACTTCAACGAAAGTACCGCAACGCTATATGACGATCAGCAACCGGAAATAACAGCCGCGGTTCCGGCATGCACCAATAATCAAATTGAACTGCTATTCTCTGAACTCATCGTAAGCAGCACCGTCGAGGCATCAGATTTTTCAATAAGTGGACCCGGTGGCGTATTTGCAGTTGCTTCGGTTGTGAACGAAAATCCGAATGCCAACTATGAAGATTCATTTGTGTTAAATCTGAATGAATCTGTTTTGCAAGCCGGTGTATACACTTTAACCATTGAAGACATCAGCGGCAATGTGGAAGATCCGTGCGGTAATACGGCCATTGAAGTTTCGTTTGAAATCGAATTCAATGAGCCTATCAGCTACAACAGCGTGGTTGGCTATGCCTGCAACGGCAGTGGAGGTGCGATCACGGTTACCGATATAACCGGAGGCAGCGCTCCCTATTCGCTGGAAGTCGATGGGATCACTTACCCTTCAGGAACCGCCGACAACCTGACACCAGGCATCTACCAACTCATCGTAAATGATGCAGATAATTGCGGCATAGTAATGCCCATTGAAGTGCTCAATCACGAGATCAGTTTCGTCGATATTCCTCAGCAAGACTCCATTTCCTGCTCTAGCCCAACGGTGGCCATTACAGGTGTTGAAATCATTCCGTCTCAGAATAGCACAATTAACTGGCAATATTCCCCTGATGAAGTCACCTGGGAAGCTCTCCTCTATGCTACGCTTGATCCTACTGTAATAGAATCTGGTTATTACCGTGTGACGGCAACCGACGAACCATCAGGCTGCAGCGCTTCAGCAACATTTGTCATCGATGAGACAGAAGCAGGATTCATCGATTTATCGGAAGTTCGGTTTCCAAACATTATTACTCCCAACGGCGACTCAGACAACGATGTATGGATGCCGTTCCTGCGAAGAAACGCTTCACTCGTGTTGCCATCGGTCATGGATACCTATGAACTTAAAATCTTGAACCGCTGGGGCGAAAAGGTCTTCGACAGCAGCACCGGAAATGGTCGTTATTGGAATGTCGACGGCTATGCCGATGGCGTTTATTACTACGAACTCTATTATCGAATTGAATGCGGCGGCATGCAAGAAGGCAAGCACGCCGGTCACTTTCAAGTAATACGATAATTGTTAATGTGCGATGGTGAAATGCATCCCCCCCATCACTCTTCCATCCGAAAGTGTAACCTGTAGTATATAATTACCGGAACCTAATTGCGATGTATCCATGCGTTTTGTGAATGCTCCATGGATGCGCGCTGATGAACGCTGCACCAATCTACCGTTCGGTGCATAGACATCAAACAAAGCGACTGATTCACCAGCCATATTTCCGGAAACATCCATCCAATCGTTACTAGGATTTGGATAACAATTCAATTTCAAGGATTCATCGGTTGGAATCGGTGCCAGTCCTGCGAAAATGTCGCCATTCGCGAAAGCATACTGTCCGCGAAGAAGTGTATCAATCACAAAGTGTCCATCACCATTCGTAAGGGATCCTGTTCCTAAGGAAAAATAGGGATAGATTTCCCAAGGTTCTGAAGATGCTGATCGATAAACCAAAATCGCTTGTTGCTCTCCGTTATTGTACAGTGCATAATCCAAATCTGTCTCCTGTGAACCATTGTAGTTAATACGACCGCTGTACACATCGGCATCATCCCACAAACCATCTACCAAATAATAGTGCGTATTGGAAATCTCAAACACGCCATTGCCGAGCGGAATTTGATCAGGCTCAGCCCAAATATGCTCTATACGAATTAGGGATGAATCGACTACGTTCTCGCGCGAAAAACGAAAATCAACATAAGGCAAAATCGGATAGAGGGACTGGTCTGAATAAACCATAAACTCATGATCCATGCGCGCCTGATTCAAGCGATTGCGACCATTGAGCACAACCATGGCCGGCAAAAAATCACACGGCAGTTGAATTTGCGTAAACTGCCCTGAGGCATCTATCTGAAACTCTGCACGCTCATTGTCCTCAGAAATGAATGTCAAATCCAACGGAACATGCTGATAGAACTGCGGACATTCTCTAAGCTTTTGCTGGATGTGAACATCTACCAGATATTGATTTCCTTCTAACTCAGATGCAAAAGAATCAACTACAAAAACACTAAAGCCAGGTTGAAAAACCTGATCCTCGAAAAAATCATCCAATGGAACTCCTGACTCCTCTGCAAGAAAATCTCGAAACTCCTCCGGAGTAACATCAACAAAAACATGATTGGCTTGAACCTCCGTCATGGCCACCCGAAAAAGTTCATCACCCAAATAGCCGCGCAGATTATGCATAACCGACGCTCCCTTGTAGTAGGTGTGCGTTCCGTAAATGACGGGATCCGGCATCGGTGACATTGGTTGGAAACCGTTATCGTCGATGTGTGCATTGCGAAGCACGTCCAGGTGATTCGTCTTGACTTGATCCAGAAAATCTTCCTGACCATATAACCATTCAGTAAGTAAGTGTGAACTGTATTCAGCCGGGCCTTCTTTCAACCACATGTCATTATGAATATGAGGCGTAACCACATCGCCCCACCATAAATGCCCCAACTCGTGTGAAAGCAAGTTGTTATTGCTGATGATTGACTCGCTCACCATAAACTGCGGATAAGCAATATTTGTAGGTATTTCCAACGCGCCGTCGGTCGTGAGCACATAGCCTACACGCTCCCATATATAAGGACCATACCAATACTCCAAAGCGTCGATGGCAGCACCAACATTCACCATGACATTTTGCATGGCTCCAATGTTGGCGGGTTTTCCGGTTAGGCGCACGGGCACGTCACCAAACGCTCCCGTGTGAACATAGTCGACATCCACGTAATCCGCTACTGCTATGGCACTCAGGTGTGTCGGTATTGGCTGGTTCATCGCAAACGAACGCACTACGGTATCGCCCGCAACAACCATTTCGCCCATAAAAGTTCCCTGGCAATGAGCCCGCAAGTTTCCGGAGCTCTTCACGTGATACTCGTAGGTTGCCCGTTCAACAAACGAATCGAAACAAGGATACCAAACACGACCGAAATTGGGCGGTATGGTGCTCAATCCAATTCCCAGATTATAGATGTAGTTTCCCTGAAAATAAAAACCACCCCACACAGGATCCTGATAGGGCTGTCCGTGATAATACACGGTCACCTCGGAGGTGTCCTGTGTATTCATGACCATTGGAAAAGGAATGGCCAGAATATTTCCATCGTAGGTAAACTCAGAAGAAGCACCACTCCACTTGACAGAATCGACCGTTAGATTATACAAGTCAAATCGTATGGCATTCATGTTATCCATCAAGGAGTTGAATCGAATCGAAGTTGCAGCGGATATGCTGTAGGACGAATAATGAGATACGTCCAGATTAATGGTGTAATGCTGAATATCGAACGTGTCGCTTCTGGCTATACTCTCGTTCAACACCAGCAGCTCGCGCGCTGAGAGTGGCTCCGATCTGCGTGACTTATTGTGTGAGTGATGACACCCATTAAAGGCTCTTTGACCCGGTTGAGCCAACATATCTAGCACACTCAAAAAAAAGAAAATCGAAAAGAGGACTGGTTTCATAGTCGGAAATTGGATTCCGAAAAATACGCAAATCGACCTACTACGCTAGGAAATCTTGCTGTTAAAACAGGTGTCCTCCAGAACACGCACAGTAGTCTCCCAGTCAAAACGCTGCATAGCATATTGCCTTCCTGCCTCACCCATTCGGCTGGCCTCAGATGGATTATACAACAAACTCACAATACTGTCTGCCAACTCCTCATCGCTACTCCCAATGAGGCATTCCTGTCCATGTTTAATTCCCAGCGGCGCAGCGGCGAGTTCCGTTGTAACGCAAGGCAATTCCATACACATGGCTTCAAGCAGTTTGTTTTGCATACCACTACCTGAAAGCATTGGAGCAACAAAAACCCGAGCATTATTATAAGCATCTCGAATATCATCAAGCCATCCGCTTACGACCACATCTTCGCAAGCCAATGCTTGAACGGAAGCTGAGGGTGTAGCTCCGGCAATCAACAGTCGCGCCTGCGGATAACTCAACTTTACAATTGGCAAGATGGATAGAGCCAGACGACGGGCACCCTCGATGTTCGGAGGATAACTCATATTTCCGGTAAATACCAACTCGAAGCCTCTGGCACTATCCTTCTTTCTGCTGAAATAATCGGCGTCAATGCCATTGGGCACGACGTTTATTCGATTGCATTGAGAATGATAAATCAGCTTGCGATCCTGATCACTAATTATCGCATGATGTTCAAAGTAATCAAATATCAAATGCTCATATGCCGTCAGTCGCTTGGCTTCCTCCCGGACAAATGGCGCTAAATACCAAGGAGCCCGGAGAGCACGTCGATGCTGACCCGCACTGAGAGCGTCCATATAATCAATCGTCTTTCTAAAATGATGCAGATGCTTCACGTATTCACTGCATCGTATCAACTGACAATAAATTACATCCGGTTGAATTTCCTCAATCTGTACTCTTATTTTCCGGGCAATAGCATGCTCATAGAAGTAATGTACTTGAAATGGCTTACGCGATAAGAAGGCAAGTCCCATTCGAAGGAACATCTTCAACCGATTCAACCGAAAGACAGTAATATGAGGAGTTACAGCCCGAAGATGCGAGAGGGCTGATTCGTCGACCGATGTATCAGACAAACAAATCAGATGCACCTCATGATGTTTGCACAATTGTCGTAATTGATGGTATGCCCTGAGCTTATCGCCTTTCTCCAAAGGCCATGGAACTCGACTGACAAGCATGCATACCTTCATGCCTTCTTGATTTCCTTGTAAAAGTTTACAAGCTGGTTGGTCACAGCTTCAATATCGAAATGAGCAGCCACATGCTCACGACCACTATAAGCCATGGCGCGACGCTTCTCACCATCATTCAAAAGCACATTCAATGCATGAATCCAATCTTCTCGGCGATCAGCCAAAAAAAGTTGTTTGCCATGCTCACAACCCAGTCCTTCTGCGCCTAGCGATGTTGCAATAACTGCTCGTCCGGTAGCAAGCCCTTCGATTATCTTAACACGCACACCTCCGGCACTCAACAAAGGCACTACCATAATCGCCTTGGACAACATAAAAGCAATTGCATCATCGACCTCTCCTACTACGATGACATTTGGCAAATTCAACCGGGTGATTTCTTCCGACATATTGCGGCCTGCCAAATAAAATTTCAACTGCGGATATTGCTCGTGAATGAACGGCCAGATGGTATTCAAAAACCATAAAACACCTTCCAGATTAGGCCCCCAATCCATAGCACCCAAATGAAAAAGTGCAGGCTCCGCTTCCAGATTATTCCCAAACGGATATCGACTCAAATCAACTCCAAAGGGAATCGTGCGTACTCGTTTACGAACCCCCAAAGCCAACATCCTATTCTTATCTTCTTCACTAATTGCAGCTATTCCGCTCACTTCATTCAGCACACTCAACTCATATGACTTTAGTTTTCGTGTCAGATACTTCAAATACCTACTCTTAAAATAATTCGAAGTTCCGGCTGCAATTTTTTCCCAAATCACATATTCCAGGTTATGGGAACGAAGAACGATAGGTGCGGTACTCAATCTTCTTATTGTACCGATGTAAGGAGTCATAAAAAGACTTTCCAAATGAACCACATCGAAGTCTTCTTTGCGAAGCAACTTAACCAGACGTATATCAAAATCAGTGCTGAAAAAACGCGAAATATTGTACGAATCGGAAGTGATAAAACTGGAAAACGCCTCTACTGCGTTTACTCGAGTGTCAACAAAAACGCCCTCTATTTCGGTTTGATCCAAATACTTCTCAGGCATAAGCTCGGGATTGAAATCATGCTTGTGAGTGAAAATAGTTAACACCTTAACCTTATGCCCTGCCTGCAACAACCCTTGCGTGATGTTATTCATCGCAATACAACCACCATCTCTGGCAGGCAGCGGTGGCTTTAAACATAACTGCAATATCTTCATGCCTTATATTCCTTCGTTTTCATACGATAAAACCGTGCAAGTTTAGTGAACCATCGGGACAAAGGCGATTTCTCCATCAGAGCAGACTCCTTCATCGCTTTGCGAGTTATCCAAATACTCATGGGAAACAAAACAACCGTGCTTATCCACATGCCCAGCCATGGTTCTATGAACTGATTCTTGGCCATACGTTCCCCGGCCATGGTTACTAATTGATAAACCACGAACAACCCGAGCGCTATGAGCGTTGGTATGCCAATGCCTCCCCTTCGAATGATTGCTCCCAGCGGCGCTCCAATAAAAAAGAGCACTAGGCAGACAACCGCCAGGAAAAACTTTCGGTGCCATTCAATCTTATGCCTGTTTATGTTCTTCAGACGCGACTTCAATTCATCCATTTGTCTCTGAAGTAAATCCTTCGATTTTCGGGTATTCTCCTTTGCCCAGCTTATGGCCTTCTGCTGCTCCTTAGCATCTACTGATTCAAACAACGATTGGACGGGAACTGTAACCTCCGATGTGCCTTCATCGAGGCGCTTCTTCGTTAATCGCAGCGTATTGCGCGCATACTGATATTGCACTGTGTCAACAATGACTTTGAGACTATCAATGGCCTGATCGAGCTGATGAACGCTCATCATTTCTGCCGGGTTCTTCATGACCTCTTCATTGTCTGCACTGAAGGCAAGCGAGCTTAGATCCATACGAAGCTCCATCTTCTCAAATGCTCCTTCAATCAAAGCATGCCTGGGCTCTCGTATCTTCTTGTCACGCTGTTCATCGTAGCTGTGCCCATCAAAAAGTGTGAGAACAAGATATCGCTTGTCAGAGGTCTGCTCCATCCGGCCACTTCGGGCGCGTATTACAGTTCTATTGGCTTTTTCGCCACCTCGATGATCGTAAATAAGTACATCGGTGAGCTCTCCGGTTTCTGTATTGTTGCGCCCCGCGCGAATGCTAACTCCTTCAATACCGTTATAAAAAACACCATCTGTTAAATTCAATGCAGGCTTTTGTTTCAAAATGCTGAACAACATCGTGCGAAACTTCAAGTTGGCAACGGGCCATATGTTATTTGCAAAAACAAATGCCAACAAGGAAAGACCGACACTAAAAAAAATCAGTGGTCGCATCATGCGCAGCAATGAAACACCCGCGCTTTTCATTGCAGTCATTTCGTTATTCTCTGCTAATGCGCCCATGGTCATTATGGAACTCATGAGAATGGCCAAGGGCAACGCCATGTTAACAAGACGTGCTGAGGCGAAAATCAACAATTTGAAGACAACCCAACCGCTCAATCCCTTTCCTAACAGTTCGTCGAGATACACCCAAATAAACTGCATCTCAAAGATGAACATAGCCACCAGAAAAGTGACGATGAACGGACCGATGTAGCTGCGGAGCAGGAGTACCGACAATTTATTCACCCTACAAAATTAATCGGTTCGACGCCTCAGATAGCAGAGACGCTCTGCCGCGCAATTGTTCAAACAAGGCTGAAAATCTCAAACCGACGTGATGCCGCACAGCCCTCAACACACTATTTTTACAACCTCGATAAACCAACAAAACCACGCGCGTTGTTATACCAACTTTCCATTGTCGCCATTTTCCTATATGGCTGCTTCCTGATGTTCTTGTTCATTTACAGCTTGGTTCAATTGAACCTGGCCATCAAGTACAGCAAATTCAAGCAAGCACAAAAGCGCAAACCACAGCTTGCCGACGACCAATGGCCGGTGGTGACTGTGCAGCTACCCGTTTTCAATGAACTCTATGTAGTGGAGCGTCTCATAGAAGCTATTTGCCGATTTGAGTACCCGGCCGGTAAGCTGGAAATTCAAGTGCTCGACGATAGCACCGATGAAAGCTTTGAGGTTGCTGCCCGAAAAATTGGCGAAATGCAAAAGCAGGGTATCGACATCAAACATGTTAAACGTCCTGTGCGCGAAGGCTACAAGGCCGGTGCTTTGGCTTATGGCCTCGACATTTGCCGTGGTGAGTTCGTAGCTATTTTCGATGCCGACTTCATTCCACGTAAAGACTTTTTACTTCAAACTATTCCGCATTTCTTCCATAATGACAAAATCGGTGTGGTTCAAACAAAGTGGGAACACCTCAATGAAGAGTACTCACTCCTTACTCGACTTCAAGCATTTGGGCTCGATGCTCACTTTACGGTGGAGCAAGTAGGACGCAACAGCGGCGAGCATTTCATCAACTTCAACGGCACAGCCGGTGTATGGCGCAAAGCCACAATCTATGACGCAGGAGGTTGGGAAAGCGACACTATTACGGAAGACCTCGACCTCAGCTACCGCGCTCAGCTTCGCGGATGGGAATTCGTATACCTTCCTATGATTGGAG
>CANIAA010000003.1 GCA_947465255.1 Flavobacteriales bacterium
AAGAAGGCATTCGATTCTTTTGCAAATACGCCGGCACATGATTCGCAACAATTCCCGATAAACGTCCATAGGGAATGCCACTTGGCAACACATCCATCTTCGGACTTCCCTGCAAAAAAATCATCTTGCCGGACGTGAATTCGGAACGCCCTGTTTCAGCGATGTAACTCAACAAGGCATTGCGCGCAGTGCCTATATGATTCGGCATCGAATCGTTGGTAAGCGGTATGTATTTCGTGCCGCTTGTGGTGCCACTAGTTTTACAGAAATACTTCGGCACACCCGGCCACAACACATCGCGCTCTCCTGCCTTCGCTCTCTCGATGTATGGCAGTATCCCTTCGTAATCAACAACAGGCATGGAGTCCTTCCACTCGTTGTAATTCCCAACGTCCACAAAACGATGATCTGTTCCAAAAGCAGTACTCTTTGCTTTGTGAAGCAACGCGCGCATAACCTCATCCTGCCTTTGCACAGCGTGAACAGCATCACGTTGAATGCCTTTGTAAACCAGGCGTGCATAGAGTTTAGCTGCAAGGGACTTGGCTGACATAAGCGCGATTTAACGACGTACAACCGTTGCCTGATAGTGCTCCTCACCCGCATTCATCAGCACATGATAAACACCGGCAGGCAGCTCGCTCACACTCGGCTTATACTGAAGTTGAGTGGATGGTAAAAACCAATCGTCTCTTACGAGTCTTCCTGTTCCGTCAAACCATTGTATCGCTACCCGATTCTTAAGATGAGTCGGCAACTCAATCAACACTTCATCACTTGCCGGATTCGGATAAACACGCAAACGCTCCGCTCCGGTAAATGATTCCTCAACCGAATTGAAAGCCGCAAAATTCATACGAACCATGGGCAACATGTCTAAGTAGTACCAATCATTCGGGAAGTAACGAACCAGCGCGGTGCCTTCTTCTGCGTCGCCCGACATGGCACATACAAAGTTGTCTACACCATCCGTACTTGCAACTGCGACGTAGTAGGCCTCGCCGGCATAAAGCTGAATAGGATTATCAAACACCAGATTCGTCAATATCTGATCACCATAGCCATTAAGCATTGATGCTGTCAAATCAATCGGCTGCGTTGTGCCAAGCAAATCGGCTTCAATGCCCGTTGAAATATCAAAGCGATAAATTCTACCTTGTATTTGTGCCGGCGTTGAAGACCCTATTCCAACTCCAACTGTAATCGAGTGACACGTTAAGTCCTCTGCCGTTATATGAAATACATTACCCAACTCATACTCGATATCGGCTTGCTCGGGCGCACCCAAGTAAACGGCACTGGCGAAAATCCGATCGCGCGCATACTGCACATCATCTATGTAGAAAAACGTTGTATCTGTATTATTCGTCTCATCTTCATCGACCTCTTGCTGATCAACCCCAAAGGCCAATTTATACTCTCCGACAACAGGAGCCATCTGATAATTGCCTGCACGCAACTCAATCGACTCGCCCGTGTTGATGAAAAAACCTTCAACTCCGGAGGTCTCATGAATAATCGCTCCCGAAGGGTGAGCTAATACATCCACATGCAAGCGACAATCAGATTGAAAGACCCCTCCTAAATTGGCAGCCGTAGCGGAAAATTTCAAATCGGGCGGCATAGCAGTTGGATATTTGGAATACTGCATGTACTCGTATCCCGTCGGATGCGAAGGATCCAGTAAATCGAAGTCACCGTAGTTGTATGAAGTAATAGCCAAATCATTGCTGAACGTATTGATTAGCTCAACATCGTCGAGCTGCCAGTAGTAATACATGGCATCAAATACAAAGCGAATACGCACATTAGGTTGGTAAGCCACGTAAGTCGAAATCTGTATCACCTGCTCATCATATGGCAGTGTAGGATTGGGTACTTCCGGGTTTGAAAAAACAGGAAACCAGCCAAACCCTCCATCAATGGAAACTTCAACGTAGGTATTACCTGTCAGCTTCTTGCAATACTGATTGAACTTGAGCGCAACACTTGCATAAGCTGAAAGATCAATCTGCGGCGATGTCAGTGTCGCATAGTGCGGACCCGGTGCCGGCCCTGTTCCGAAATTCGCTTCACTGCAGGGCAAATCCGGATTATCCCACCAGTTCGAATCGAAAATCATGAAACCATTAGCAGCCGTAGGGCTTAAGATGGGCTCCCCCAAATTACCCACCACACAACTGCCTCGCGAACCAACTTCGATGTTCGGAGTCGTATTAGGGCCGCGAAATTCCCAGTTAGCAACGCCGCCGGAAGCAAAACTGCTCCACCCGCTATTGAAGCCATCCGAAAAATCTTCCGCCCAAATAACATCACGATTGCCTCCTTCAGCGCTAAACACATGAGGATCCAAAGCATAGCTTCCGGGTGCTGGTGAAAAACGATGTTGTCCTAATGCCAGCGCACAACACATTAACAAGCACGCCGTCGTGTAAAGTGATTTCATACAGTCAATTGTTCGGAACGAATATAGGCGAAGAAAGAGCGGTGCCGCGCTGCAATATTCCGCAACTCTTACAGAGCTACGACTACTTCCAGCTTACCCATTGTTTTGTGCCAAAGGCGAAAGCTGCGCTCGCCATGAACTCCGGAGTACTTCGCATCCAAAACCGGATCATCACATTGAAACGGCATAACCTCAATGTGCGCGGCAAAGTCAACCTGCTGTCCCCAATACTTGAATATCGCTTCCTTCGAACTCCAAACGATTGTCAGAGCTCGCACGATTTCAGCATGACTTTCCAGCCAACTCCACTCGCTGCTTGAACAAAACTTACGGCGAATCGTGAAGATCTGCTCGGTCGGTTCTTGAATATCCAGACCAATAGTGCCATCCGAGATTACCACAGCCACGCTGTTCTTGCAGTGTGAAATAGACAATGCACCTTGAGGAAGAACAGGCTTTCCATTGGCGAGAACATCAGGCCGCCCAATACCTTGGTTATGCAGTAAAAGCCTTGTCGCAAGCCATTCTCGCCTTCGATGCGAGGCTTTCAATGGGGGCATTTGCTCGCCCGTTGCCAGCAACTCCCATTGCTGAAGGAGCTCTTCATCCGACTCCGTGGGTGTCCACAAAGCCAGCGAGAAAGTGGTGTTCTCTATTGATGAATGAACTATTTCAGCTTGCATGGGTTACTGCTTCGTGCAAACCTACGAAAAGGCCATTTTTTTCGGTTTTTTTTAACGAAATGTGTTAGCTTAATCCTATCTTTGCACCCTCTTTTTCAAGTTATTAAAACCAATTAACATGAGCATTCCAACAGCCGACAAGGTTACGACCTACAAAGTGAAAGACATGAGCCTCGCAGAATGGGGCCGCAAAGAAATCAAATTGGCCGAAGCAGAAATGCCCGGATTGATGAGCTTGCGCTCTGAGTTCGGTCCTTCTAAACCTCTCGCAGGTGCGCGCGTTGCAGGATGTCTGCACATGACCATTCAAACCGCTGTACTCATCGAAACACTCGTTGAACTCGGCGCTGAAGTGAGCTGGAGCTCATGCAACATCTTCTCTACGCAAGACCACGCTGCTGCTGCTATCGCTGCTGCCGGAATTCCAGTTTATGCTTGGAAGGGAATGAACCACGAAGAATTCGACTGGTGCATCGAGCAAACGCTTCATGCGTTCAGCGGTGGCCAGGCTCTCAATATGATCCTCGACGATGGTGGTGACCTTACCAACATGGTATTCGACAAATATCCTGAGCTCGTTGCCGGTATCCGCGGTATCTCAGAAGAAACTACAACCGGAGTTCTACGCTTGTATGAGCGCGAAAAGAATGGCACTTTGTTGTTGCCTGCCATCAACATCAACGACTCAGTTACCAAGAGCAAATTCGATAACAAATACGGCTGCCGCGAATCACTCGTAGACGCTATCCGTCGTGCTACCGACCTTATGATGGCCGGTAAAGTGGCTGTTGTTGCCGGTTTCGGTGACGTAGGAAAAGGATCTGCCGATTCATTGCGCCATGCAGGTGTGCGTGTAATGGTGTCTGAAATCGACCCAATCTGCGCATTGCAAGCAGCTATGGAAGGTTATGAAGTGAAGAAAATGGACAACGCCATTCCGGAAGCAGATATCGTGGTAACTGCAACAGGTAACCACAACATCATCGTGGACCGTCACTTCAAAAACATGAAGCACAACGCGGTAGTTTGCAACATCGGTCACTTCGATAACGAAATCGATATGGCTTGGTTGAACACGAACTACGGCAACACCAAAGACACCATCAAGCCTCAGGTCGACAAATACTCAATCGGCGACAAAGACATCATCGTATTGGCTGAAGGCCGCTTGGTAAACCTCGGCTGTGCAACCGGTCACCCATCATTCGTAATGAGCGCATCGTTTACCAACCAAACAATTGCTCAATTGGAAATCTGGGAAAACCATAAGAACTACGAAAACAAGGTATACGTTCTCCCAAAGCAACTTGATGAGAAGGTTGCACGCTTGCACCTTGCCAAAGTGAACGTCGAACTCGAAACCCTCACACCAAGCCAAGCCGAATACATCGGCGTGAAAGTGGAAGGACCGTATAAGTCGGACACGTACAGGTATTAATTACTAGTGACTAGTGACTAGTGACTAATTTGTGAAGGATCGACCTTTACATCATTAGTCACTAGTCATTTTACATTTGTCATTAGTCATTACCTCGGGGCAACCCTTTGATTTTCACCGCGTCTTAGTATTGGAAGGGAAAAGTCCTTTCCATAACTAAATCTATTTTACAATGGTTTCCTCTAGCATTTTTCAATCATTGGTGAATGAGTATGCGGGGTATACGTTCCTAGTGGGCTTCCTGCTCGTCATTGGTTCGTTGGGTGCGGCACGTTTGTTCGCCAAAGCAGATCAGCCCTGGGTAGCTGCGTTAGTTCCTGTTTGGAATGTGGTTGTTGTTCTGAAAATGGTAGGTCGGCCGGTAAGCCACCTGGCGTTTTTTCTTGTTCCTTTTTACAACATTTACTTCTTCTTCCGTCTCTGTGTCGAATTGGCGCAATCGTTCGGAAAGTACTCGTTGATAGACTACATCTTGGTATGTGTGTTCAATGTGTTTTATGTCTTGAATCTCGCATTGGCCTATAATGAAGAATATCAGGGCCCGGTCTACGGTGTTGATCGTGATCACCGCGAACATGCCGGTGATGCGCTAGCCGCAGGCTAGTGGCTAGTGGCTAGTGGCGAGTGGCTAGTTAATTTGTGAAGGACCGACCTTTGCATCATTAGTCACTAGCCATTAGCCACTAGTCATTTGTCATTAGTCATTTGACGACTGGTCCCACCTCCACCACATTACTCTCATTCATATCTCGGTCTACTATCTTGACCTTAAACATGACCGTGTCGTATTCGCTGGGTAAATTCCACAATGGCATATCAATACGTATCTCGCCTTCTTGCGTCTGATCTTGCCCTGTAGGCTTTGCCCATGGGACCACATAGTAAAACGCAACGTCAGGATCGGGCTCCGGTCCGTCGCACGGATCAATTGGCACCCATACCCATTGGCCGTTCTGCTTTTCATAATACTCTGCATAGAGGTTCCAACGACGAATGCATGGCTCAAATAGACCCGTTGTATCAGCTTCCTCCAATCCGTAGTTACCGTCGCCGTCCGTAAAACTCAATACCATGGTGGCGGCGCTACCGGCAACATCAAGTCGGCCCGTCAATAACCGCGGCTCGTCCGGAAAATTCTCACGCTCCAGACAACCGGCGAAAATCACAGAAATTCCAAATAAAATGAGGGCGCGTTTCATGATGCTCAAAACTATCGATTTTCTTTGTTCCCGAATGAAAAATCTGCCTGATCCTTTTTCCATCTCTTCCAGTGCCCAACGCAACGAAGCCGCTCTGGAGATATTCCGACATCAGGCGGAGCATTGTGATATCTATCACCAATACCTGAAGGCGATCAAAGTCAATGCGCTTGAAATACAAAACGCAATCGACATTCCCTATCTCCCCATTTCATTTTTCAAAACCCATCGCGTTTCCACGGGAGATTTCACTCCTGAAATCACTTTTACCAGCAGCGGTACCAGCCTTCGACTTCGCTCAGGCACCGTTGCTCAGGACGCCCGTTCAGAGCAGGCAAACAGTGCCCGAGCGGAACCCAGGGACGGTGCCCGAGCGGAACCGAGGGACGGTGCCCGAGCGGAGTCGAGGGCCCGTCATCTTGTTCGTTCCCTCGTCACCTACCGCCGCGCATTCCAACAAGCGTTCGAGTTGCAATACGGCTCCCCTTCTAACTACGTGATATACGCGCTGCTTCCATCGTACCTCGAGCGCGAAGGCTCATCGCTCATTCTCATGGCTGAAGAGCTCATTGCACAAGCGCAGCCGGGCAGCGGATTCTTTTTGCGACATCACGAAGAGTTACAGGCATTGCTCATCGATAACGAGAAAGCCGGCAAGAAAAATCTGTTACTCGGTGTCACGTTCGCACTGCTTGACTTTGCCGAAGCGATGCCCACTCCGTTACCCAACACCATCATCATGGAAACAGGCGGCATGAAAGGCCGACGCAAAGAACTCATCCGCGAAGAGGTGCATCGCATTTTGAAAGATGCATTTCAAGTAAAGCACATTCACAGCGAATACGGCATGACAGAGCTGCTATCCCAAGCTTATTCGAAAGGTGAAGGCATCTTCAACTGCCCACCCTGGATGAGCGTTTCGGTGCGCGACGTGCAAGACCCGCTCAGCAACTACACCACAGGCAAAGGCGGACTCAACATCATGGACTTGGCGAACATCGATTCGTGCGCATTCATCGCCACACAAGACCTCGGCATCGTGCACCCCGATGGAAGCTTCGAAGTCACCGGCCGTTTCGACCACGCCGATGTGCGCGGGTGTAATTTGATGGTGGTGTAACTTCTAATCGTTTTTAACCGCAGAGGCGCAAAGTTCGCAGAGATTTTCACTCTTTGCGAACTTTGCGCCTCTGCGGTTAATAAAAAAATCCCCTGTAAAAAAGCAACCACCCACACCTCACCTTCGTCTTATATCCGGAGCACAACTCCACGATAAAACTGAAGCCGCTTGGCGTGCTGCAACACCCTCTCGGTTTTTGACTATCATGATTTCCTAAACAAATAAACCGGGTTGGAAACGATTCGGTTTATTTTTTTGTATGAACCGCAGTTTGGTTTTAACCGCAGAGGCGCAGAGGAAGCAGAAAAAAACTCTGCATACTCTGCGCCTCTGCGGTTAATAAAAACACCTCAACCAAAAAAATACTATTCCTCTAGCCCATTGACCACCCGACGAATACCATTCTTCAGAATCAGGGAATTGAAGTTGATGAGCAAACCCATTCGAAAGTCGCCTTGCTTGAGATAACTGAGCAACTGGGCAAAGTGGATGTCGTTCAGCTCGGATACTGACTTAGTTTCGACAACCAAACGCTTCTCCACCAACAAGTCCATTCGAAACCCGCATTCCAACTTCACTCCGCGATACTTAAGTGGCATGGCAACCTCTTTCTCAACACACAGTCCGAGTTGAGTAATTTCATAACATAAACACTCCTGATAAGCCTTCTCCAACAGTCCCGGACCTAGTTCCCGGTGAACCTTCATGGCTGCACCCAATACTGAATAACTAAGTTCATTGTACGTCATTTTTAGCTGCAACATTCGGCCTTTAGACAATGGCATGCAACCCATAAATTATAAGAATATATGCCGTTTATTCCTTAACCGCAGAGGCGCAGAGTATGCAGAGTTTTTTCTGCTATCTCTGCGCCTCTGCGGTTAAAACAAACAAGCGGTTAAAGCCCAGCCCTCAGCAAAAAGTAATTCTTCTTCCCTCTTTGCAACAACACCACTCCTCCTGCCAATACATCTGCGGTTGAAAGCATGCGCTCCGCATCGACCTTCACTTTATTCACGCTGATGCTGCCCTCTTGCAACGCGCGGCGCGCCTCGCCGTTCGACTTCATGAAACCACTCTTCACGAGCGCATCTACAATCGAAAGTCCGGCCGATAATTCATCGCGCGTTACATCACCTTGCGGCACGCCTTCAAATATTTCCAGCAACGTTTCACTGCTCAACTTTCGCAAATCTTCGTCCGTGCTTTTTCCAAACAATATCTCCGATGCCGCCACGGCTGCTTCATAATCGACCAAAGAGTGCACACGACACGTGATGTCTTTCGCCAAGGCCTTCTGCATGGGACGCTTGCCGGGATCCTGCTGCTGCTCTGCTTCGAGCGCTTCAATCTCTTCCCGCGTCATCAAGGTGAAAATGCGGATGTACGTCGACACGTCAGCATCACTCGCATTCAACCAAAACTGATAAAACTTATACGGCGACGTGCGCTTAGGATCCAACCAGATATTGCCGCTCTCGGTCTTCCCGAATTTCGTTCCGTCAGCCTTCTTGATGAGCGGCGTCGTCAACGCAAATGCCTGACCACCGTCTTTGCGACGAATCAACTCCGTGCCTGTCACAATATTTCCCCACTGATCACTGCCGCCCATCTGCAACATCACGCCCTTATTCTTCCATAAAAAAAAGAAGTCGTATCCCTGCACCAGCTGGTAACTAAACTCTGTAAACGACATGCCCGTTTCCAAGCGGTTCTTCACCGAATCTTTCGCCATCATATAATTCACGCTGATGTGCTTGCCCACATCGCGAATGAATTCCAAAAAGCCAAACGACTTAAACCAGTCGTAATTGTTGACCATCTCAGCCGAATTCGCACCGCAGTTGAAATCGAGAAACTTCTCAATCTGCTTCTGCTGACACGCCTGGTTGTGACGCAGTGTTTCCTCATCGAGCAAGTTGCGCTCCGCACTCTTACCGCTGGGATCACCCACCATGCCCGTTGCACCGCCAATCAAGGCCATCGGCTTGTGACCGCATTGCTGGAAGTGCAACAGCGACATAATCTGCACGAGATTGCCCACGCCCAGCGAATCCGCCGTTGGATCGAAGCCTATGTAACCTCGCACCATTCCCTTCTGCAGTTCATCTTCCGTGCCTGGCATCACGTCATGCAACATGCCGCGCCACTTCAATTCTTCAATGAAATTCTTCTTGCTCATAGTCATTTGCAAAATTACCGCGTCACAGCGCGCTTACCACTTCTTCGAGTTTAATTCCCCGCGATCCCTTTATCAAAATCACATGATCGCGTATCGCCAGGGTTTCGAGATGAGCCTTTGCGGCCACGTTGTTCTCAAACACATCATAGTCGCCGTACTTCCAAACGGACTTGAAAATGGGCCCAACCAGAATTCCGTTCAACCCCAATCGCTTCGCTACTTCAATGATATGGCGGTGCTCGGAAGGCCCCATATCGCCCAACTCCAGCATGTCACCAATCACAAAAAACTTCTGCGCCGCCGATTGCTTGCTCAAGGCTTCCAGCGCAAATTCCAAACTCGTTGGATTGGCATTGTATGCATCCATGATAAGCGTATTGCGCTCGGTTCGCTTCACTTGCGAACGATTATTCTCCGGTGTGTACGCGCATATAGCAGCATGAATCACCTCATTCGAAACGCCAAAATGTTCGCCCACGATGATAGCTGAAGCGATGTTGTGCAGGTTATACGCACCCGCGAGTTGTGTTGCATACTCGCTGCGCACGCCATCAAGCACATGAGCATACACGAGTGTCGGACTTTCCGAAACGCACTCCAATTGGCTGCTTGCGTAGGGAATGATCTTCATGCCGTCGGAGGCACTGCGTAATTTCTCGAGGTCGGTATTGACGAAAATGACTCCGCCGGAAGCATGCACGAAGTCATACAATTCCTTCTTGCCCTTCACCACGCCTTCCTCACCGCCAAAGCCCTCCAAATGGGCCTTTCCCATATTCGTAATCATCGCATGCGTCGGCAAGGCGTATTCACAATAGCTGCGGATCTCGCCTTGATGATTCGCTCCCATTTCGACAATCGCCAATTCGCAATCGGCCGGAATTGCCAGCAGTGTAAGTGGCACACCAATGTGATTATTCAAATTTCCGATAGTAGCGCTCACACGATAGCGCCTAGCCAACACATCGCGAATCAATTCCTTTGTCGTTGTCTTTCCGTTGCTACCGCTGATTGCTAGAAATGGAATGTTCAAGCTCTCTCGGTACATCTTGGCAACGTGCTGCAATGCGGTAAGCACATCCTCCACCAACACCATGCGCTCGTCATGCGGCTGCTGTGGCTCATCAATCACCACCATTGAAGCTCCCATTTCGAGTGCCTTTGCAGCAAACGTATTGCCGTTGAAGTTACCTCCTTTCAAAGCAAAGAAGATATCGCCGGGATTGATTTTGCGCGTGTCGGTGGTGACACTGCGCACGTTTAAGAACTGCTCAAAAATGCGTTGAATCATGTGCTAAAAGTAAAAACCCCGGTCGAGGTGACCGGGGTTTCAATATCGAAATTTGAACAAGCTACTACTTATTCGCCTGAAGCTATTCCCGTTGGGCTTCCCAAACGATCCATAGCACAGCGGAAACCAAGGGTCGACATAGAACGACGCTCATCAAGATAACGGCGTGTTCCCGGAATCGTGTAATAAGCACGATCTCTCCAGTTTCCACCCTTGTATACGCGAGCCCTGTCATTGATGAGAGAGGTCACTCCCCATTCGTACATGCGGTTCTTGTCTTGCTCCATATCCGCGTTTGCATAATAGATACTGCTATTGAAATCGCCATCGCGATAATCGATATAGTCTGCCTTGCGGTAGTTACGACGGTCAATGTTTTCCTCCACCGTCACATTGCGACGCTTCACCTCACCAGGCGCACTGATGATATAGTCTGACATACCATCGCGGATATCGGCAGCAACCAAATCTTCAGAATCGGTCACCAAATCCATTGCTTCCTGCATTACGTCCTGCGCCTCATCGTCCTTGCGTTCCTTCACTTTTTCTTGAGCAGAAGTTATCTTCTGATTGCACTGATCCAACAAGGTGAGCGACGTCTGCGTTAAACGCGCTCCAGCCTGCTCCTGATAGTTCTTGAGGAAATAGGCTACGCCTTCAATATCATAAATGTTCTTGTCATGCTTATCTGCAAAGCTTCCATCGCTGTTCAACACGCGTGTCTTATATACGTTACCACGGAATGGACGGAACTCACTCTTGTCTTCTGGAGAAAGCGGACGATATACGTCCATCACCCATTCTGAAACGTTACCCGACATGTTATACAAACCATAGTCATTTGGCGGGTATGCGTAAACAGGAGCTGTGATATCAGCATTATCATTCAAGTATCCGGCTACACCCATGTAGTCACCGGCTCCGCGCACAAAGTTGGCACGAATGGTTCCGAAGAAACGTCCTGCGTTGTCATCGTTACGCACATAGTGTCCATTCCATGGATACGTGCGACGATCTGTAATCAATTCCTGGAATGAGTTTCCGATTAGACCCAATGCCGCATATTCCCACTCAGCCTCGGTAGGCAAGCGGTAACGAGGTAAAATGATACCGTCTGACATAGTTACTAAACGAGTACCGGTTCCTTTGGGGTTGTAATCTTTCAAACCGCCCGAAGCTGCATCACCGGAATATTGACCTGACAAGTAGGAATCCGTAGTGAAGTGTTCCTCATCTGCCTGACCCGTTGGGTTGTATGACATAAGACCTTCGCGGATAAGAATCAACTCATTTACGCGGTCAGTTCTCCAAACGCAGTATTCACTTGCTTGAAGCCAGTTAACACCCACCACCGGATAATCGCGGTAGGCCGGGTGGCGCAAGTAGTAATCCACTTGAGGCTCGTTGTATTCTGTGACTTCACGCCAGATATTGGTATCTGGCAATGCACGGTTTACCAATTCCGGGTAAGTATCGCCGTACACCAGTTTCAACCAATGCAAATAGTCCATCCAGAATTGGTTGGTAACCTCTGTTTCATCCATGTAGAAGGATGAAACGGTTACGCGGCGGGGTATGTTATCCCAGGCAAAGTTTAGATCGTCTTCTACACGACCCATGGTGAACGTACCACCTTCCACGAGCACAAGACCCGGGCCGGTTTCCTGTTCCACATAGTCCTGACGTTCGAAACCTCCGTTTTTCTCGTCGTTGTAGGCCCAACCGGTTGCTCCCGATCGCTCCTTGTCGCACGACGTAAAGATGGACGCTACTGCAATGGCGGCCAATCCGAAGAACATCTTAGAAACGGTTTTCATGATTTCCCTTTGATTTTGATGGTTCGTTTATCGTTTAAACAGTGTATTCAACTAGAAAGAAGGACACGCTATTGTGCGGAACTTCTTTTTTTTCTGGCGGCATTCGAAATTGATGCCGAGTGAAACTTCGTGTGAACCACCCGTGGATGGCGTAAGTTCTGAAATGGTCACGTCGTAGCTATAACCAAATCGCACAACATCAGTCTGTATTCCAATGGTGGCGATGAATGCATCACGATATGTTTGACCGAAAAGAAGGCCTCGGAACCAAACACCCGCAACCAGCGGACCTTTGCTCACATACATTCCCAGATTCAACTGCTGGAATTCCCCCTGACGGCGGTACAGCAAATTGGGAGAAAGTCGAGCATCGTTATCCTTGCTTTTCTTTTCTATCGGAATAACGGCTCCGGCATGCACTGTATACTTCATAGGCAAGCGACTGGTGCCAAGAATAAGTGATTCATTAGGCTCATTGAGGTGATGCACTGCAACACCGCCGTAAAACTTATCGCTAAAACCTAACAAACCTGCCGAGAAGTCGACAGCTTTCACTTGTCCGCCGCGCTGCACGTCATTTGTTTGGTAAATAAACCCTTTGCGTGGGTCAATCATATCGCCAAAGGTCAACTGACTCCAGTCTAAGGTCTTCTGAAAATAGCTCGCCTGCAATCCGGCTTTGATAGAAAATTTGCGTGAGATTGGCTGCTGGTATGAATAAATACCGCTCACCGTTGTAGTATTTAGCGTTCCCTGAGCTGCACGGTCATTCAACACCATTAATCCCAAACCTCCTTGAATCGTGGGAACGTGCTGATCGTAAGAAGCACTTGTTGTAACAAAATTACCGGTCAAGGAAGGCCATTGATTGCGGTAGTTCATCACCAGACGCGGACAACGATTGGTTCCTGCAAAGGCCGGATTGAGGTAAAGAGGGTTGGCGTAAAACTGCGTGAACTCAGGATCTTGAGCGCGCATTTCAGTAGCCAGAGCCATCACCGACAACAGAGCAAGAATCAGTCTATACCTTTTGTTCATAGAGAAACGATTTCTTTTTTAGGTGGTTGAAAAGAATTAGCAATAATACAACAACTTTGCGAGGAAAAAAATTGCGCCGCGGTTGCAATAATCAGACTACCAAATGGTTTAAGCCGTTGCGCCAAACGAAAAAAATCGTATGAGACTACTGCCCAAACTGCTGATATTCTGCATTTTAATTTATTCCAATACAATCCTATCCCAATCTCGTGAAACTATAATCCTGCATAAAAAGTTACAGTGGGGGCCGACAAAAGCAGACAACAGCTCGCTTAATGGCGCTCTGACATTCGAAGATGCAGTCCCTTCGGCCTCATTCGGCAACTTACCCTCAATTGTGCACAGAGAGGCGTTAAAAAGTTTCGGGCGAATCACACAAGTCACCATTGTGGCGGACCGAGCGGAAGCGATGAGTCAAAAATCCGGTGGTAATGACCTGGCTCAACTAACATACGACTGGCAATACACTGCAAGAATCACGGATGCGCGAGAGAAGCCCTACCTGTTGCTGGACGTTTTACCGATTCGAAAAACAACTTCCGGAGTTGAACGTATCGCAGAAGCAACCATCACCATCGAATGGGAAACCGCTCCCAAACCTCAGTTGCGCACCCTCGATTTCGCCCCTGAGTCAGCCCTGAACCAAGGCGCTTGGTACAAAATAGCTATCGCCCGCGATGGCGTTTACAAGATTGATAAAAACACATTCAATCAACTCGGCGTTAGCACAAGCGATTTGAATCCGCAAAGCATAAACGTATATGGAAACGGCGGTGAACTCTTGCCGTCGTCGAATTTGGAGCCTCGCTTCGATGACCTTCAAAAATGCGCTGTTTTCTTTCAGGGAGAAGAAGACAACGTGTTTCAAGACAATGACTACATCTTGTTCTACGGGAAAGGCCCGGATTCGTGGGAGCGAGAAATAAACAGCGACACCCAACAATCGCGCTGGCGTCACAACAAACACTATTACTCTGACTCTGCCTATTATTTTATCCGTATCGACGATACTGAGCCGCTGCGAATTCAACCCGCTCCTCTGAGCGATCTTCCGGCCACACACACCATCACCCGATTTCAGGATTTTCAGTTTATTGAAACGGATCTTTACAACATAGGACGCACGGGAAGAGAATTCTTCGGCGAGCAATACGACATCAATACCTCCGGCTCTTACAGTTTTACCATGCCCAACCTCATTTCAGATTCACAGGCGCTTCTAGAGGCTAACCTTGCTGTGCGCTCGTTGGGTGGAGCAAGCAACTGGAGCGTTACTGTTGCAGGAGCAACCGACCAAACCACTCCTAACAGCACAGGCGATGGGGTTTTGTCGGCCGTGGCGACTACCGAACGCTTATCCATTCCGTTTACACCCTCAGGATCGTCCGTGAATGTCAATCTTCAATTCAACAAATACAGCAATACGGCTGAGGTAATTGGCTGGGTCGATTTTCTTCGCCTCAATGCTACTCGCTCTCTAACAATGTCCGGAACACAAATGAAGTTTCGCGATACACTCAGCGTTGGTCCCGGTAATGTCGGATTGTATCAGATTAGCAATTCCTCATCGGTTTTTCAACTGTGGGACATAACCAATTTCATTTCGCCTAAATCTATTGCTTTCAGCAGTTCTGACAATTCTTTAGAGTTCAAAACATCAACCACCGAACTTCATGAATACATCGCTTTTGCCAACAGCGGATATCTTGTGCCTACACCAAAAGGACAAGTAGCCAATCAAAACCTGCACGGTCTGTCGAATATCGATTATGTGATTGTAGCTGCGCCGGCCCACCGTTCCTCCGCCGAAGCTCTTGCTGAAATACACACGGCCCTTGGCACCTCTACAGTAGTTGTTTCTCAAGAGGAAATCTTCAACGAATTTTCGTGCGGTAATCCCGATGTAACCGCCATCCGGATGCTCATGAAAATGCTGTACGACCGTGCGCAAGGAAACACAGACCTCATGCCTCAAAACCTCTTGCTTTTCGGCGACGGCGACTTCAGCAACAACAAAGGAAATGCTGCTTTCACGGGCTCCAATGTGATGGTCTACGAAACGAGTGAATCGCTCAGCCCGGCTTGGTCAGCGGTGAGCGATGACTACTTCGTTTTTCTGAGTGATGATGATGACGAAAGCAGTTCAAACCTACTCGATGTAGGTGTCGGACGTATTCCCGCGTCTGACGCACCTGAAGGTGCTGCCTATGTGGAAAAGGTGCGCACTTACGTGGCGCAAAACACCAACGCAGGCGGAGCCGCCAGTTGCCTGGGTGTTGAAGCCCAATCACCCTTCGGATCTTGGAGAAACATGCTCACTTTTGTTTCTGATGATCAGGATGGAAATGGTGGGCCAACTGAACAAATTCACTTGAACGATGCCGATGAGCTTTCCGCCATCGTCAAAGATCGTTACCCCGAATACGATGTTGTGAAAATTTACATGGACGCCTACAAACAGGAGTCAACACCGGGGGGTGAGCGCTACCCCGAAGGTGAAGAGGCTATTCGTAACCGGGTCCAAAACGGATCACTTCTCGTTACCTATTTGGGTCATGGAGGCGAACGCGGCTGGGCACACGAACGCATACTAGACCTCAACACCATTGGCAGCTTGTCCAATAAATTCAGACTACCGGTTTTCCTTACGGCTACTTGCGAATTAGCACGCTATGACGACCCGGGTGTAAACAGTGCGGGGGAAATACTAGTAATGAATCCCGATGGCGGAGCCATTGCCATGCTAACTACAACACGCGTCGTTTTTGCGGGATCGAATATGGAAATGGACCTTGCCTTTTTCGATGTGGCTCTTGAAGACGACAACATCAACAACCTTTCACTTGGCATGATCAACATGCTTACGAAAAATGGCGTTAATCCTTCCAATAGCAGTAAACCCAACTTCAGCCTGCTGGGCGACCCGGCATTAAAGATGACCTACCCGCGATACGAAGTGGTTACAACGGCCATCAACGATGTTCCATTTGGTTCGTTTACTGACAATCTGAAGGCGCTTCAAGAAGTCAAATTCAGCGGATACGTGGCCGACGCATCGGGCAATAAACTTACCGACTACAATGGCTTTATCTATCCTACCGTATTCGACAAGATTACCCGCGTTTATACGCAAAACAACGATTTCGATGGATCCAATGGTGTCGTGCAGGAGTACGACGTGTTCAATAAAAACATATTCAAAGGAAAAGCCAGCGTTGTAAATGGCGACTTCCAATTCGAGTTCGTCGTTCCTTACGACATTAATTACGTAGTCGATACAGCCCGTGTAAGCTACTACACTGTTGCCGGCAATAACGATGGTCATGGCTACTCCAACCAGTTCCGAATCGGTGGCTCTCTCAGTGGTGCCGAGCTTAACCGCGTTGGTCCGGAAATCAATCTTTACTTGAATGACACGCTGTTCGTTTCCGGAGGCCTTAGTGATACCCGTCCCATTTTGCTGGCGCGTTTGCGCGATGAAAATGGCATCAATACAGTTGGTAACGGCATCGGCCACGATTTAACCGCAGTAATCGATAACGACACACAACAGCCTATCATTCTCAATGAATACTACGAGACCGATCTCGACACTTACAAAAGCGGGGAGGTTCGCTATCAGCTTCCGGAGCTTTCAGAAGGAAGTCATTCTCTCTCGTTGAAAGCGTGGGATGTTCACAACAACTCCTCTGCTGCATCCATCGATTTTGTGGTGGCCGATAAGAGCGAGATTGCTCTTGACCACGTGCTGAACTACCCGAACCCATTTACCACCTATACTGAGTTCATGTTCGAACACAACCAGGTGTGCACGTCACTCGATGTGCGTCTTCAAATTTTTACGGTAAGTGGTAAACTCGTAAAAACCATTGAACAACAAGTGTTGCAAAATGGTTATCGCTCGCAACCTATTCCGTGGGATGGAACCGATGACTTTGGCGACCGCATCGGAAAGGGTGTTTACGTTTATCGCCTCGAAGTTCGAAACGAGGATGGGCAACTAGCAGAACAATACGAGAAACTCGTCATACTCAAATAAATAACCTGACATTCATGACTATATTTGCAAGAACGTTGAAAAAGAAAAACATGCAAAAGTATTTGGCCTTGGTCGTTATGCTGGGGTGCTCAGTAAACACGGCATTCGCACAGCTCAGCAACCCGGGAGATCCCGAGCGCAGTACATGGCAATTAAATACCATCACTACAGCGGTTCCTTTTCTGCAAATCACTCCGGATTCGCGTTCCGGAGCCATGGGCGATGCCGGAGTTGCATTAAGTCCCGATGCCAATTCGACTTTTTGGAATGCCGCCAAACTGGCTTTTGTGGAAGATGATGTAGAACTTTCTCTCTCCTATTCACCCTGGCTGCGTGCTCTTGTAAATGACATGAGTCTTGCCTACCTCAGCGGATATAAAAAGCTATCAAAAAACCAAGCTATCGGAGGTTCACTCCGATATTTTACTCTCGGAAACATCACCTTCACCGACGAGGTGGGCACTCAAATTCGCGACTTCAAACCCAATGAGTTTTCACTCGACATGTCGTTTGGACAAAAGTTTGGTGACAACTTGAGCGGTGGAATAGCAATCCGATACATCTACTCCAACCTCACGGGAGGACAAAACGTATTAGGTGCAGACAGCAAGCCCGGTATGGGTGTCGCGGCCGATGTCAGCATGTTCTACACCAACGACCGCCTTCGCGTAAATGGTCGCAATGCACGCCTGAACATTGGAACCAATATCAGTAACATAGGAAATAAAATGCGCTACACAAATAGCGACAAACGAGACTTCATTCCTACCAATCTCAAATTAGGAACCGCCTTTACGGTGAACCTGGACAAATACAATCAGATAACCACCTTGGTTGATTTCAATAAGCTACTTGTACCTACTCCTCCTCGCTACAACCTTGACGGCGATAGTATTCTGGCAGGAATGAATCCCGATGTCGGTGTTGCCACCGGTATGGTACAATCATTTTACGATGCTCCCGGCGACGTAAGCAACGAGGGCACAATCATTCCCGGAACGGTCATTAAAGAGGAATTGCGTGAAATCAATATTGGAGGCGGATTTGAATATTGGTATGACCAACAGTTTGCTTTCCGTACCGGTTATTTCTACGAGAACTACACAAAAGGAAATCGTCAGTTCATTACGCTGGGCGCCGGTTTGAAGTATCAGGTTCTTACAATCGATATGTCATACCTCATAAGTACGACCCAACAAAACCCGCTGGCCAACACGCTTCGCTTTACCATGCGTTTCGCGCTGGGTGCAGGAGGTAATAACGACGAAGAACCTTTAGACTAATTAGATTCATGAACATCCGCGTCGGCTTTGGGTTTGATGTCCACCAACTTACGGAAGGCCGTGACTTGTGGCTGGGCGGTGTCAAAATAGATCATTCAAAAGGAGCGCTGGGGCATAGTGATGCCGATGTCTTGTTGCATGCCATTTGCGACGCCCTGCTCGGTGCAGCCAACATGCGTGACATCGGGTTTCATTTTCCGGATACACATGGTGAGTTCAAAAACATTGACTCAAAGATTCTTTTAAAACGCACGACCCAACTTCTGAAGGATGCCGGTTGGATCATTGGCAACATCGATTGCACTTTGGTGCTTGAAAAACCGAAAATCATGCCGCACGTGGATTCCATGAAGATTGCCATTTCAGAATCTGCTGATATAAATACCGATGCGATTTCCATTAAAGCGACTACCAATGAAAAAATGGGATTCATTGGTCGCGAAGAGGGTGTTGTGGCGCATGCCGTGGCTCTAATCCATCGTTAATCAAAGATTTACTTATGCAACAACGAACCTTTACCTGCTCATTCGAGCACTATTCTTCACGCGAAGAAATGACTCCTAAGATGCAGGAACTGGCTGAGGCAAGCATTCAAGCTATGCAGGATGCATATGCACCCTATTCCAAATTCAATGTCGGTGCGGCGTTGCTTCTTGAGAACGGAGTTGTTATCAAGGGAAACAACCAGGAAAATGCCGCTTATCCAAGCGGTCTGTGTGCTGAACGTGTGGCTTTCTTCGCAGCATCGGCCAACTACCCCGGAGTTCGTATCGTGGCCGCTGCCGTTACGGCTTTATCTGCTCAATATGTGCAAGGCGAACCCGTAACTCCCTGCGGCAGCTGTCGACAAAGCATGCTCGAGTATGAGTTGAAACAAGCATCTGATATTCCACTACTGATGATCAGCCCTTCCGGTGAAACACTGTTATCACCTTCCATTAAGCAACTACTTCCCCTATATTTTGAAAGCAGAGGGAAGTTTTAATGATTAAGAAGTGGGGTAATCTTGAGTAAGAAACGATTGTATAAAAACAAAAAGGGCTGTCTTTCGACAGCCCTTTTTTATAGAGATATTTTAACTCTTAGTTAGGACAGATAGTACCGTAAGCTGCGATGAATATCAGCAAGTCTGATACACCCACAAAGCCGTTGCCGTCCAAGTCAGCCGGACAATCGCTGATAGCACCACTGAAATCGCAAGAACCATCGTCAACCGCTGCAGTTGGATCATAGTTAGCAGCAATTTCGTACGTACAACCCGAGCAAGAAGAGAAATCACACAAGGTGCAATCTCCAACCGTTGCAGCAGGATCGTAGTTACAAGCTACCGGAATAGTACAACCAGGGATACAGCTTACACCCGCAGTGCTGAAGCCAACACCTGCAGGATCATTAGCCAAACCGTTCAAGATTCCACCGGTAACACCGGTAAGTGTCCAGTTGATTTCTCCATCGAAGGTTCCACCACCTACGATGATAGTAAAGCATCCGTCACCCAAACAGAATGACGCAGTTCCGTTACCACCGGTTGGAAGACCAGCAGAACCCACTGCATTACCTGAGGCATCCAAAATCGTTGCGGTAGCGCCGTTCCAACCATCACCGAACGTATCGTTCATAATGAGTGTTACACAGTTCTCAAAGCAGCACTGAGTAGCGTCGTTGATAGTAGCATCGGCATCGTAGTTACAAGCCGTTACATCCGTACAACCTGCACATGACGTGAATTCGCAAGAACCATCGTCTGAAGTAGCCGCAGCATCGTAGTTACAAGCTGTTGCATCTGTGCAACCGCAAACGCCTGCGCCAATAGTGAATGAGAAAGTTCCATCGCCATTCGGAGCAATTCCCGAAAGAATCACGTCACCGGCAGCATCAGAGATTTCCCAGCCAATCTCACCGGTGAAAAATCCACCGCCTACAGTCATATTGTAGCAACCGTCAGCCAAGCAAATAATGTCGAAACCAACAGATTCACCATCGGTGCACTGAGCGTTATCAAGATCACCCTCAGCTACTACCGTTCCTGCCAAATCAGTGATCGAATAGGTGTTGCCGTTCCAACCATCACCAAACGTATCATTCATGTCGAAACGATATGCGTTTTGACCTGCAGGACAAGTAACACATGAGAAGAATTCGCAGCTACCATTGTCGACGTTTGCAGCCGCATTGTAGTTACAAGCACATTCGTCTTGACAGCCTTGAACAACAGGCTCACACGTGTACGAAAGTGTGAAGCTTCCTTCTGTCAAATCATCTATTCCGTCGCCATTCGTATCAACACCACCAGCAGTGATGTATACGTAGTACTGAGTTCCTACAGTTGAAACGAAACCAACAGAGGCGTCATCACCATCGAAGAAACCGCAACCGGCATCAGTAGCATCATCGTCTTCAGAGATTACGCACGTGTAAGGACCTGCGCAACCAGTAGCAGAGCTAACTACAGTGATACGTGAGTCGATAGGTGAACCACAAGTGCTCAGATTGATGAATTGACCATCACCTACAAATGAATACCATACACCGATATCGCCGGCGCCTGCAGGACAAACGTTCGGTGCACCTGTATTCGTAGCAGCTCCTGTTGAACCTGCAACGTCAACACCACAAACAAGCGGAGTTGCAGTTGAGCAAAGGTCGTTCGGTGTTACAGCACCGCATGACACGTATTCGCAAGAACCGTCGTCGAGTGTGCAATCAGCACAGAAGTTACAAGCTGTAGCATCAATACAACCTGCGTTAGCCAGAGCAACGTTAAGAACGAAATCACCACAGTTGATTGGGTCTGAAGTAGAAACACAGATATAGTAGTTTGTGTTAGCATTCAATCCCAAACCAAATTCCAATGAGTTGAAGATGAAGCCATCCAATGGGTCACCATTGAAACCTACGCCACCAACAAACGGAGTAAGTGCTTCGCAACCTGCGCCACCTTCAAAGACACCGATACCAACATCAGTACCATCAGCTGCATCAGCACCCTGACCTGTACCGTTGAAGAAAGAAATATCCAATGCAGTAAAATCAGCTGAATTGATTACGTACCAGATACCGTATTCAGTTCCAAAACCGGCCCACTCACCCATATCATCATCCGGATTAGCGCAACAAAGGTTACCGGGGAAGTCAACACCTGTAGGCAATGGAAGAGCCGTAGCACAAGCGTCGTTAATCGCAGGGTTATCGCATTCCACGCAAGTCATTGCCAATTCGAAATCGAGACCTGTACCGAAAGTACCAAACTCTGATACCAGCACATAATATGCGAAACCGTTGATGGCAGTGAAAGAGATACTTGAAAGCAAACCTGCTTCACAACCATCGTCATTTTGAGTAACACAAACAGGTGTTGTGCAATCGCCTGTGAAAACGTGAATCTTCGAATCACCACCTGCGCTGCCGCATGTTGAAAGGTTCACCAAATCACCGGTACCGATGAAAGTGTACCACACACCGGGTGCAGTGATAGGATTTTCTGCATCACAACTAACTGCTGAAGGATCAAGCGTTGCATTGATCGTTGTTCCGCTAACAGTAACATCACAACCAATTGGTGTAGCGTTTACGCATAGGTCGTTAGACGGTGGGCAAACGCAAGAACCATCATCGGTAGTAGCATTAGCATTATAGTTGTTGCAACCGGAGTCTGTGCAGCCGGGAATATCGCACGTAGCACCTCCCCATGGGAAACCAATGCTTCCTCCTGCACCACCTTCAGCCACCACTGTACCGGAAATACTTACGATTTCCCAAGAAATCTGAGTTGGCTGAAAACCTTCCGTCGTAATCATGGTGTAGCAGCCTGGCGACAAGCACTCGCTGTAAGAACCAGAACCACCACCTGGCAAGTCACCGGTATCAACCAAAGCACCTGAACCGGCATCTACCAGTGTCCAAGTAGCACCGCCCCAACCGTTGTTGCCGGAGTCAAACATATTAACCGTATAGAAAGAAGTACCACCTGAACAGGTAATACAGCTACCATCATCGCACTGCGCAGCCGGATCGTAATTGTTAGCCCCCATATCTGTGCAACCTGAAGTGAAACCACCCAAGGCGATAATGGCGGTCTCAGGACCATTTCCATCCAATAAAGTACCGGTAGCTTCAACGTTTCCGTTTTCGTCTGTAATTGTAAACGCGTTACCGTTCCATCCATCACCAAACGTATCGTTCATAATGAATTGGAAACCACAACCGGGAGTAACGCAGATAGTTTCGTTGTAAGCTACGCCACCACCTTCGGCAATAAGGTTCCCTGCAGCGTCGAGCAGTTGCCATTCTGTTTCGCCAATGAATGCTCCACCACCAACGGTGAGTGTGCGACAAGCACCAAAGCAACATGTACCATCGTCGTTGATCGCGTCTGGAGAGAAGTTACAAGCCGAAGGATCTGTGCAACCATCGGTATCAAGTTCGCATGTAACCGCGAATGTGAAGTTACCTTCGTTGACAGTGTAACCTCCTGCCCGTACCAAGTAGGTTGTACCTCCAACCATGGTAAAAGTAACTTGAGAAGTCAGAAAACCTCCGAAGTCATCATTACCTACAACACATACCAAAGATCCACAAGACCCCGTATAGACATGAATCTTGGTGTCATAATCCGACCCTGCCAATGACATCGTGCATGTTCCACCTGCAGGCGCAGTAAATGAGTACCAGTATTGACCCGCAGTGCCAACTGATGTTACACACGTGGGCGCACCTGATGTGGCATTGTCATTTGCAACGCCTGTGGTGGCGCCAAAAACTGTTTCACCACACGTAATCACCGTAGGTGAGTCGCATGTGAACTGAGCCGAAGCAACACCCCAACAGAGCGAAGCAACAACCGTCAAAAACGAACCTAATCTCGTAAAAGTTTTCATCAAAAAATCTGGTTTTGGTTAATACACTCACAATACTTACAAACGATGAAGCACGAATGCTACATCGACTTTCAGCAACCTCATTTTCTGCATGAATCCATTGAAATTGTAGACAAACAAATCAACGGGAGAGCGGTCAATTCGGTTAAAAAGTGAGCGCAAGATAGAATAAGCGCTCACAAATTCACCAAAATGTTCGGAAAAAAAATAGTTGACCTGATTTCCTAGGAATAGCGGTGCCGATCGAGGCTATCGCCCCCACATTTCTGCATGCCAGCTGGAAATGAATGGCTTCACAATTTCAGACCTCAACTGAATCAAGTTTCGAACTGTCGTGTCGAGAACGGGGGTCTTGTCATCAATTACAAGCGCTTTTCGCATGGCCCAAAACTGATGCATAGGCGCCTCCAACCACTCGTCATTACGCTGATAAAGAACGACGGTTCGTTGAAAGAAATCAACTCCCATCTTGATACCTAAATCCTTCACGAAATGAACCGATTTGTCGATGCCGCAGCCACTTGCCTGGGCATCATCCTCATTGGCCGCTATAACCAACACCCTTCGAAAAAGAAGGGAAAAGGATGCGTCCATGGCAGCACCATGTGACGACCATTGCTGTATGAAGTTGGTCGTCAGTTTGGCAATTAGCTCCTGCTCCTCAGAATTGAAGAAACGATCAGCTTGATAGATCCATACTCGCGCATGATCGGGCATTAATTCAAAAGCTTTCATTTGGTATGCGTGTTTTGAGTGAATTCCCAAAGTCTACTTGCGGGCCAAATAATCATGACAGGCACCAATGACTGCAGAGCCCCCATCAACTTTCGGCTGATGGCGTAAAAATGGACACGTTCGGAGAAAAGTACGCCGGTCGCATAAACACTAAAGGCCAAGAATGCCACACCCACATAACACCAAATGAGCATTTTTACAGACGAAACAGCGGGATTAAGCAAGGTCAATAAGGCTACATTAAGCATGAAAAACAAGAGGGAAAAAACCAACGTTACGGTCCATTTGAGAGCCACCAGTTCATTCCGATTTAAACGATAAAGCCACTCCACGGTCTGGTGATTGTGGTAATACTCAAAAGGTTTATCGAATCGATTTGCTTCAATCCATTCACTCCTTTGTGCAGGTGTTGCTTCGAAAAAAGCAGGAATACCTTCCGTTTGATCCAAAATGTAATTGATGCTAATTTTCAGTTTTTCCTGATAAAAGCCTCCGACAAGCCCCAAAACCACCAGTAAAACAAGCATTACATTTCGCTTCATGCTGCTTTCGGTTGATTGGACAGACCGGAAAAGCGTTTAACCCAAATCATCCACAGAGCAAAGACATAGGCGTAAACGAGAATGGTAAATGTGTAATCATGATTGAAAGCCAACCATTCTTCATTGATGCTCATAATGATAGCCAGAGCCACTATTCGGAGGACGTTCACATAGTAGACGGTGAAGGCCCCAATCGGTATATACCACAGCTTATGTTTGAGGGGGCCGGGGAAAGCCACTACAAAAATGATAAACAATGCGTAGAGGATTACACCGTCACACGGCGCACCAATGGTCAACCCTTTAAACCCCTGTATACCAATATGCTCATGGAATTCCACATCCTCAGCTGCATAGTTCGTGGTTGAGTAACCTACGACATGCAAAGTAGACTGGGATAGCTCTACCAATGAATTGATAACAACCTTGTCGAAATTAGTGTGAGGATGAAGGTAGAACTCATAAAAAAAATACCATCCCACATATAAAAACAAACCGCTGATTAAAAATCGGAGGAGCGGATTGGAAACAATACCTTTCACGTTATTGCCTTTTGCGAGACAAATCGTATGACTTCTTTCCGCCATAGGCAACTCCCGCCGCAATCAGCAGGCTCACTCCGCCATCGATAGGACACGCGGCGCCAAAAGGCCCTCCGCACGGAGGTCCACCCGGAATGGGCGGGCCTGGTTGTGCTATGAGGGTTGACGCGCACAAAACGCAAAACAGGAATATTAATGAGGCAATTGATTTCTGCATGAACTTGAATTATCGTGAAACAAAAGTATACAAATTACCTCCAAAAACAAGATTTGTAAATCCATTGTGGCACGTTTTAACGTGTTGGAGGATTTAAACCAATATATTTGCACACCTACCAGACCAGAACTATCTTATGTCTAATACGCCAGCAGCGCCCCAAAAGACAAACTTCCTTGACGCCGATGATTTACGGCCCATAATCAAATTCATCAGTAAAAACTGGTATTTGATGATTTTGTTCTCCGGTATTGGCTGGTTATTCGCGATGTTCTATACTCACCGACTTCCGAATATCTACGCAGCGAAAACAGAGATTCTATTGAAGTCATCGGAAACCTATGACTACCAAACGCAAATCTTCAAGGACATTGGTTATTATTCCTTGATTCAAGATATCACGAACCAAAAAAGAATACTCAGCTCCTATGACCTCATTGGTAAAGTCATGCAGCGCATTGACTTTACGCATAGCTATTACCTGGTTGGACGCGTTAAAACCGAGCAGGTAGAACGATTTGCATATTTCGATGTGAAATGCGATTGGCGCATGTTAGATCGACGTCTGTACGGCAAACCCTTCAATATAAAAATCATTGATCTCAATCGATATTCCTTAAGTTACATTCTGAATGGCAATAAGCTCACCCATGAATTCGAATTCGGCAAACTGAATGAAGACGTAAACTTTACCATTCAAGTAAACCTTCTCCCGATAATAGACGAGGTGAGTTTAAAGAGCATTCAAGAACAGAACTTCCAATTCACCGTTATTCATCCCGAAGTACTGATTGATAGGCTCAGAGCCGGTCTTACTATCGAGAACCAGGAATTTACCAGTATACTGACGCTCAACAAAAAAGACATGTTGGAAAGCCGTGCCAAGACATTTCTTGACACCCTCGCACAGGTATACATCGAATATTCCTTGCAAAACCAAATGCTCGTAAACCAAAAAACAGAGGATTACATCGACAAACAGCTGGATGGCGTAATGATGATCATGGATTCGCTTGAAAGAGTAATAGAAGGATTTAAAGCGAGTAAAGACATCCTTGACCTAGACATGGAGCAGAAGAATGCCTTTTCAGCGCTCACTGCGGCTGACGAGGAAGAGAGGAAATTGATTCTTCGGAAAAACGCTTTGATTAATGTGGAAGAATTCCTATCCAAAGAACAAGATTTATCTATTATCCCACCCCTCAATTTGTTACAAGCAGAGGATCAGTCACTAAGCAAACTAGTGATGGACCTCTTCAATCTGAGCCAGCGGCGAACTGAGTTGTTAGTAGATATGAAGCCTACTGATCGGCGCGTTCAAAAGGTCGATTCTGTGGTAAAAACAATTCGAAACAGTGTTTTCCGCTATACATCGGATAATAAAAAACAAATTGAAATGCGCATTTCGGATTTGCGCGTTCAACGAAATAGTGCCGAAAGTGAATTGCGTGACATACCTCGCTCTCAAAGAGACCTTTTGAGTATTGAACGAAAACTCACGGTCAATGAAGGGCAATACACCTTCCTGCTTCAGAAGAAAGCGAATACTGTTATTGCCCGAGCCGGTATTATACCGCAAGCAAGCGTTATCGAAGCCGCTCGATCCCTTGGCGTGGTCGGCCCGGAAAAATCAGGAACTATTTGGACTTTCATTGGCGTAGGATTTTTCATCGCGCTTATTATCGGTTTCGTTCGAGCTATATTCTTCGAACGCATTGAAAATACGCGTGAACTGAAAGCGTATACTCGTATGCCTCTTCTTGGTGGTGTTCCTAACTACCAGGACATTGATCTGGACCCAATTGTTATTTCAAGTAATCCTCGCTCAAACGTTAGTGAGGCATTTCGATCTGTGCGAACCAATCTACAATATATTCTGCAGGATGAGGGCCCGAAGCTGATACTCGTTACTTCTCTTCACCCCGGGGAGGGTAAGTCTTTTGTGTCTGTCAACTTGGCATCGGTGCTTGCTAAAGCATCTAAGCGAGTGCTGGTTCTTGACTTTGACATGCACAAACCTAAAGTGCACAAACTGATTCGCAGTGAAAATGTAAGCGGTATCTCTTCCTATTTGATTGGCAAAACAGATTACCGACAAAGCATAGTCTCTACATCAATTGAAAATCTGGATGCTATCACCGCGGGTCCGGTTCCCCCCAACGCATCCGAACTTGTATTGAATGCGCGTGTTGACCAACTCTTCAATGAAATCAAAGACCAATACGACTTTATCATAATTGATACACCGCCGCTATTGCTCATCAGTGACTCGCTGGTATTGTTGAGTAAAGTAGACTTGGGAATCTTTGTATTGAACACGGAGAAAGCCACTAAGGCAGGGATCCGTCATTTGGAAGACATTCTTTTAATGAATAATCTCCGCAAAAACGCACTCATCCTGAATAACATCAAGCAAAAACGCTGGAAGTATTATTACGGTAAGTACGCATACCGTTATGGTTATGGTTATGGCTACGGTTATGGCTATGGCAATACTTATGGCGGATACATGTACGGTAACAACTACTACACCGAGGATGATTCCGTAAAATCAAAACGACGTAAAAAGTGATGTAACTCCCTCTGTTTATGGTGTCGCTAATTATTACTACTTTCAACTACGCTCAATATGTGGAGAGGGCCATTCGTAGCGCACTTGACCAGAGTTTGGCGAGTAATCAATTTGAAGTGATTGTGGTAAATGACGCTTCCACCGATGAAACCGCCAGTATACTGGAGAACTACATTAACGACGTTCGCATTTACAACCTGGAATCGAACTTGGGCTTATCCGGTGCACGAAATTTCGGAATCAAAAAAGCAAAAGGTCAGTTTATTGTGTTTTTGGATGCCGATGATTATCTGCATAAAGAAACACTCCGGGTTCAAAAACTATTTCTCGAGGAAAACAATAGCTTGGATGCTGTTTCGGTAGATTACTATTTAGTGGATGAACGTGGCAAACACATAGAACATGTGCGAGCCACGGATAAACCCATTGCCTGCGGCATCATGTTTAGAAAGGATTTCCTTTACAATATCGGCCTGTATGATGAAGGGTTTCGGGCCCGCGAAGAAGAAGACTTGCGAATCCGCTGGAATGAAAAATACAACATTTACAATGTGATTCTTCCACTCTATCGCTACCGCATGCACGACAATAACCTCACGAAGAATGCGGGTGAAATGGACAAACATCTCGAAATGCTTCAAAACAAACACGGCAAATGAACCGATTCATTGAAGGCAACACCATCTATCTGCGCGCTATCGAAGCGACCGACGCTACAGAACGTTACCTCGCATGGATCAATGATGAAGAGGTAACCCGCGGCCTAGCCTCAGGGGTGTATCCAAGCACACTGGACGATCTCAAGAAGTACATCCAAAGCACCACCTCATCTAAAAACGCGGTCATGTTTGCCATTTGCGATAAATCGAATGACCTTCACATAGGCAATATCAAAGTCGATAATTTCGATTGGGTGAGCAGAACATGCGAACTCGGCGTGTTGCTTGGAGATCGCTCCTATTGGGGAAAAGGAATAGGTACTGAAGTGATGCGACTAACTCTCCAATACGCCTTCGAACAATTGAACATTAGAAAAGTAATGCTGGCTGTGTATGCCAATAACCCTGCTGCAATCAAGCTTTACGAAAAAGTGGGTTTCGTCAAAGAAGGATGCCTGCGGCAGCAAATTCATTACAAAGGAGAGTATATAGACAAGTACTATATGGGAATCTTCAGCAACGAGCTTCAATGAACATATGCATCATACAGGCACGCATGGGCTCTACCCGTTTACCGGGCAAAGTACTTCGCACCGTATTCAATAAACCCATACTCCAGCGTGTAATTGAGCGCCTCAGTCCTTCGAAGAACATTGATAAAATCATTGTTGCAACCACAACCAATTCGGAAGACGATGCCATTGAGACGTTTTGCCTTTCGCAGGGCATAGCTTTTTATCGCGGCAGCGATTGGGATGTGCTTGATCGTTTCATTTCTGCAGCCAACCAGGCAGGTGCTCAATCCGGTGATGCAATCATTCGAATTTGTTGCGACAACCCTATTCATTCATGGAAAGTGGTTGATTTCGTTTTGAGAGAATTTCATACTTATAAAGTTGACTACTTCTCAAACAGCAATCAGGAGCCCTTTTATCTGGAGGATGGATTTGACGTGGAGATAACATCTTATGACGCTTTAGCGGATGCTGCGAAAAATGCCAAGTTACTCAGTGAACGAGAGCACGTAATGCCCTACATCAAGAACTCCAAAAAGTTCAAACTGGGTTGGCGTAAGGCAAATGAAGCGTATACATTCAAATTATCGGTTGACACTGAACAAGACCTGATGCTTGCTGAGCAGATATTCACTGAATTGCAAGGCACACCCGATTTCAGTATTGATGAAGTAGTAGCTTTGCTGCAACAAAAACCGGAGTTGCTTCTTATTAATAGCGAAAGTGAAATCAACTCGGGCTATAAAAAATCCATTGCTAACGATCGCACAGTATAACCTGAACAAGTATGGCTGAAGTTGCATCAAACCTTATCACCAATTTCAAACGCAGCGATGAATACCGAAATGTGATTCATGACCTCATACCCGGAGGTGCACACACGTATTCCAAGGGCGATGACCAATTTCCTATTCTTTCACCTGCGGCCATAACCCATGGAAAAGGCGCACGCGTGTGGGATCCAGACGGCAATGAATACATCGAATGCTTAGGGGGACTTGCATCCATAAGTTTAGGTCATGCTTACGAACCCGTAGTAGAACGCGTCATTCAGGAGCTTCACAAAGGCAACAACTTCAGTCGTCCGTCGGTAATTGAACGTGAAGTGGCAGAGCGCTTTTTGGCCAATGTGCCCGGACACGACATGATCAAGTTTGCGAAAAACGGTTCTGTTGTGACAACCGCCGCAGTGAAGTTGGCGCGAGCTTTCACGGGAAGAAAACTAGTGGCGCGACCTATCGATCATCCCTTTTATTCATACGACGACTGGTTCATTGGTAGCACAGATGTAAAGAGTGGAATACCGCAAGACATAAGCGCTCTTACCGTTACCTATCGATCCGATGATATGCAATCGCTGCGCGATTTATTCGAACAGTATCCTACAGAAATAGCATGTGTGATTTCTGAGCCTGAAAAGTTCAATGTGCTACCTGAAAATTATCTGGCTGATGCTATCGAGCTCGCTCACAAGCACGGTACGCTTTGGATCATGGACGAAATGATAACCGGCTATAAAACGGATTATCCCGGCTCCATGAAGAGATACAACTTGGTTCCCGACATAGCTACTTGGGGAAAGGGCATTGCCAACGGATTTTCATTCTGCTGCATGACGGGTAAAAAAGAAGTGCTGGAGCTGGGTGGAATTCGAAAGAGCGGCAACGAAAAACTATTTTTGGTAAGTACTACACATGGAGGCGAAACCTGCAGTATTGCTGCCGCCATAGCCACCATGGATGAATTCGAAAAGCAAGATGTTGTAGGCCACAATCAGAAACTGGGGCAACTATTTATCGATGGAAGCAAAGACATCATTGCGCGAAACGGTCTTCAGAACAACATTCGAAACATGCAATTCAATTGGCATGCTTCATTAGGCTATTTTGATCATGAAGGAAACAACTCATTTGGCTTACGCACGTTGTTTCACCAGGAAATGATTAAGCGTGGCGTGCTTTTTCAAGGAGTTTTCTGTCCGCATTTCTCGCACACAGAAGAGGAAGTAAATTATGTGCTGCAGGCCATGGATGAATCGTGTGTGATTTTCAAAAAAGGATTGGAAGATGGATACGAAAGATATCTGGTCGGCGAGCCAATCAAACCTGTTTTCCGCAAATACATTTAAAACACCGAACATTTCATACCTGCTCAGATTCATTCGTTAACCATCAGAAATGAAGACAACCGACCCTGCAACCATTGATTTTCGTAAAAAATTCGAACTACACGATAAGGTCATCGTCATAAGTGGCGCTTGCGGACTCATAGGCCGGGCATTTTGCGAAGCTGCTGCTCAATTTGGCGCTACTATCGTTTGTGCAGACATAGAAGCAGCAAACCCGGTGGCATTTGCTCAAGCACTGAGTGAACGCCATGGTCGCCCCATGCTTGGCGTTGCATTGAACGTTGTCAATAAAAGCGAGGTGGTTGCTTTGCGCGATGCTGTTTTAAATAGCTTCGGTCGTATTGACGGATTGGTATGCGGACACCAGAACAAATCGCACTTGAAGTTTGTGCCCTTCGAGCAAGTTCCCGAAGAAAACTGGGATACGGTTGTAGAGGTTAATTTGAAAGGAACTTTTTTGCTGTGTCAGGTTATCGGCTCCCATATGGCCGATCAAGGAAAAGGCAGCATTGTCAACATACCCAGCACCTATAGCGTAGTTGCACCTAATCAAAATCTATACAAGGGTACTTCGCTCGGCTGTCCGGCGGAATACAGCGCCAGCAAAGGCGGCATCGATGCTCTTTCACGCTACCTGGCCAGCTATTGGGCCTCAAAGAACGTTCGGGTTAACATGATTACTCCGCACGGAGTATGGAACAACCATGAGGAGCAATTCGAAAAGAATTTCGCTCGTTTCTCGCCTCTGGAACGATTGAGTTTTAATCATGAAGTAGCGCCGGCACTCATCTATTTGCTGAGCGATGCAAGCAGCTACGTTACCGGCGACAACATGCTAGTGGAAGGCGGCTGGACTGTTTGGTGAGAGCGAGTTAGTTGTTGTTTAAAACAATGATGTAACCGAACCGATCGATGGCTCTACCTCGACCATCCTTTACCATGAAGTAGTAGTTGTAAACTCCCTCTTGCACCGGGCGGTTGTCCATGTATCCATCCCAGCCTTCCTCAACATCATGGGTTTCGAATATGTGATCACCCCATTTACTGAAAATGGAGAGGTAATATTCTTCCACGAGTGCATAAGAAATAACCGGCTTAAACACGTCGTTATAACCCCCAATCACAATCGTATTGGGTATCCACACAATGGGGTCGACCGACAAACTAATTTCATTCGATTTGGATGTGTAGGGAGATCGGGAACCATCTGTCTTTTCCACTGCTTCAATGCAGTAAATAAACTCACCGTCCGATTCAATCAACTCCGAAATATCATCTTCGTAAAACAAACGGCTTCCGCCATTCATTTCGTGGATGAGCTCGAAGGGTTCATTTTTAAGGCGTCGATAGATGCGATACACGTCGACACCGTCCTTCCAATCAAGGTAGGGATTCCACAAGAGGGTATTCACCAATCGGGTTTGATCTGTTGTGCCGGTTAGCGCAATCGTCTTGCCCACATTGGTTGTTGCAACCTTAAGACCGCAAGAACTACTCACAACCACACGATAGGTGTAGGAGAAAACATCTGTCGCTCGCTGTTTATCAATAAAAGGGAATTCAAAAGCCGCACTTAAATCTTGAACAAATAACTCCTCCCAAGAATCGGTCGTTGGCTCGAAGCGCTGCCACTCGTAACGAAAACTTTCGAATGTGGGTGTCATCCCAACCATAACTTCTACCTCACCCGGTGCCTGTACGGTAGCCCACTTTAGCTCAAGATTTTCCGGTGGTGTCAATGGATCTACCCTAACATCGGCTAACACATAGTTTGTGAATGCTCGATAATCAGTTATCGTATCAATAGCCTCAATCCGGTAAATGTTATAACCCAAATACTGAATATTGAAATCCGTATAATCGGAAGAATAGACAGTGTCTATGATATTTAATTGAGCCGAAGCGAAATCGTCTGAATCTTCGAACGCCTTGTAAACAAGGTAGTAACTGGGCGAATTTTCCCAACCCCCATAGGCATTCCATTGAAGAGAAATCGTTGTATCACACAGTACGTAATTCGGTGGATCCAGATAAGAAGACAAATAGCAATTCGAGGTATCCCGATTTTTACAAGCATCATACGCCGCAATCTTGTATTCGTTTGCAGTATCTTCATTTGCGAGAAAATCCAAAAATTGCCATGGCGCTGAGTCTACAAAGCCTATCGAATCAGTCCCATTTCCGATGCATCGATAAACCACGTAACCTGCAATTTCAGAGGAGCTATCATGCTCCCATTGAACTAACACATCAGCATCAGCATTCATCTCTAACTTTTCTATTAAGCCTGTATGCGGAAAAACATTATCGCTAAACTGATCACCCTCCTCATTGCTGACAAACTCACAGCCGTTGGGTGTAGCCAGTTGGATGAAGAAATTCATAGTTACCGGGATGCAATTGTAGACGTAGTGAATGTACTCGTTCGTACCAAAAGGCACGGTGGCCAGGAGTTCCCAAGCCCCGGTGGGGTAATCAATCCAAATTTGATACTCCAAGTTTTCAGTGTTTGTTCCCACGGGTAACCAGGGTTCATTCCACTCCAAATAGGCTGCGCTATCGCAATTCGCACAGATATTCTGCGCCGGGTCGGCATCGAGGTAAATTGTGGAGAGTGTATCAGAGCTCACGGAATACAGACTTCCTGCGGCATTGGTATACCAAGCCTGAACGTAATAATAGTAATCGTTGGTGAGAGCCAGATTCGAATTATGGGTGAAACTATTCAGTGCATAGGGCACCAGATTGTTGGCTATTGAGGTAAAAGCGACCTGCGGAGAAATACTGTAGAACACTTCATAGTGGCTGAAATCGGCGGCACCGGCCGCAGGTGGCGTCCAGTTGACCGCTACATTTCCATTGGCATCAACACTCAAACAGGTTACGCCTGCTTCCTGCTGAGCAATCAATCCTGAAAAAGCTATCATCATGAGCAGCCCCGAAAGAGCCGCTGTAAGTGGTTTCGTATTCAACATAAAAATTTTAGCACCGCCTGAACGGAAAAATTCACCTTTTATTACACGTAAAAGTTCGTTGAAAGGTTGCATTTTGCAGTTGAGATTTTTCAGTTTTAGCAGTGCTCTAAATTGCTTTAGCAAATGCTAACCGAAAATATCATTCCCAGATTTTCTCAACACTGCATGTTGAAAGCGTACATTTTAAGGCGGTACCCTAGAATCCTAACGAATCGCAGAAAGTCGGTCGAGCGTAACTCTGCAGTCGGTCATCATTTGATGGACTATTTGAGCTGCGGGTAAAATATCGCGGATCATCGCTGAGGCTTGACCAATTTCGAGTTCACCTTCAACTAGGTCACCCTCGAACATGCCCTTTTTCGCCCTGCCTCGGCCCAGAAGTCCGGAAAGTTCCTCTGTTCCGGCATGTTTATCATAGGCTTCCTTCACTCGGTTGTAAAATGCGTTCTTAATGAGTCGCACCGGCGTAAGTTCCTTGAGAGTGAGCTGCGTTTCGCCTTCTCCGGTTTGAATTACCGTGTTTTTAAACGCCTCGTGCGCTGAAGCTTCGACCGACGCTACAAAGCGGCTGCCTACTTGAACACCGGAAGCCCCTAAAGCCAGGGCAGCCGCCATACTGCGACCGTCATGGATACCTCCTGCGGCTATCACTGGTATCTGAACTGCATCGACCACTGCCGGAACAAGGCAAAGCGTGGTGGTTTCTTCACGTCCGTTGTGCCCACCGGCCTCAAAACCTTCAGCCACCACGGCATCGCAACCGGCTTCCTGTGCCTTCAACGCAAAGCGAGAGCTGCTCACCACGTGAACGACCTGAATGCCGTTCTCCTTAAAAAGCGATGTATAGGTCTTAGGGTTGCCCGCCGACGAGAACACCACCTTTACTCCCTCTTCGATAATGACAGCAATATGATCGCTTATTTGGGGGTATAGCAAGGGTAAGTTGACCCCGAAAGGCTTGTCAGTCGCAGCCTTTGTTTTTCTAATCTGTTCACGCAAAACATCGGGATACATTGAGCCGGAACCCAACAGTCCCAGTCCTCCGGCATTACTGACGGCCGATGCCAGCTCCCAGCCCGAACACCAGATCATGCCTGCCTGTATTATGGGGACTTCTATTCCAAACAAAGATGTGACGCGGGTTTGCATGCTTAAAAAAGAATTAATTTGACTCGACAAAAGTACCATGGTCTTTCACCCGGGAAAAAACTTATGCTTCACAACAAATTAATTTCCATCTACCAAAATTGCTTCTATCTTAGCGGCTTGGCAGTAAGAGCCTTAATCAATTCAATCATGAAGAAACTACTATTGCTTTTCTTGCTCTTTGCCTCTGTTTCCGTTTCGGCACAGTACCAATGGGATTATGGAGTGCGTTTGGGTGCAGCTAATTATCTCGGAGATATTGGCGGTAAAGAACAACAACGCAGAGATTATTTCTGGGATATGCACTTGGGACAAACCCGCTATGCAGTGGGAGCCTTTGGCCGTTACAAGTTTTCCAAGCGTTTTGCTGTGAGCGGAGGGCTCGACCATCTCCTCATTGAAGATGCCGATCAATATTCCACTTACATACCTCGTCGCACGCGCAATTTAAACTTCCGCAATCGGATGTTCGAATTGTCGGCCCGTGCCGAATTCACCTTGTGGTACGACAACGACGTGGGTAACCGAGGTTTTTACAACCCCGACTACAAACTGTACGCTTTTGCAGGCCTTGCAGCATACTACAGCAACCCGCAGGCTCGCCTTGTGTATGACGAAGCTGAAAAAGAGTTGGCTTACAGTTTAGGTGGTGACACCGCCAAATTGGCACCGGGCGAATACGTGAACGATACCTGGTACAGCCTGCGACCCTATCGCACAGAGGGTGCTACTTACAGCAACTTTGGACTTGCTATTCCAATGGGAATAGGCATGTATTTCACCTTCAACAAATCATGGCGCATAGGATGGGAAATTTGTTGGCGTAAAACGTTCTCCGACTATCTCGATGATGTTTCTACTTACTACAACAAACCTTCACCTGACGATGCCTCAACCTATGACTTAGCTTTAGCGTTGCAGTCACAAACCTATCAGCAACTCCTCGACGAGCAGCTCATTCTGTTGCGTTTGGAGCAAGGCAATCCGATTTATGAAGACATCACGGGAATGTCACTCAATGACTTCCGATACCAGCCTCAGAACGAAACAACGCCTGATGCATTTCAATCTACCCGCGGTTTGCATGACCCTTCAAATCCACTCGCTCGCAAGGACAACTACGTAACGTCACAAGTTGTAATTACTAAACTTGTTCGCGGACGTTCGAAGTTCTACAAGAGCAAGTACAGCTGGGTTAAAAACAGAGCAACCGTGCGTCGCTCGAGAGCCAAGTTCTAATGGAAAATTCAACCTCTGAATAATGAAAAAGGCAGCTTGATAGCTGCCTTTTTCATTACACTGATTAGTTTGATTTTTTTCCTGGCAAGTATTGCTGCAGCTTTGATAGTGGTTTACGAACGAGCGTTAAGAAGCCGGGTTGCAGACCGTTCATCTTCCACGCCAGTCTATCTTCTTGATTTGCCTTCCATCGGTTCTTTAGTGTAATGTTACTCTGGCCACCTGCGCGCATCTTGGTGATGACTCTCGGCAAATAAGCCATACTCACACCATGCTTGTGAATGAACCTAAGCATCAACTCGTAGTCGGCAGCAGATTTCAGCTGTAAAGAATAAAGGCCATGCCTCTCATACCACGAGCGCTTCACAAAGAATGTGGGGTGCGGAGGCATCCATCCGCGCAGAAAGTCACCGTGGCGATATTCACCCGATTTCCAGGAGCGAATGACCTTGCTTATTTCAACGCGATCGACGTAGACCAAGTCGGCATAACACGCATCGCTTTTTGCTGATTGCATGGTTCGAACGATGTCGCTGATGACCTTGTTATCGGCATAAAAATCATCACTGTTCAGGATTCCGATAACATCGCCTGTAGCTAATGACACCCCTTTATTCATTGCGTCATAGATACCCTTATCGCGCTCTGAAACAATTTTGGAAATTGAACTCCTGTAGCGGTCCACTATTTCCATTGTGCTGTCTTTGGAAGCCCCGTCTACTATAATGTACTCGATGTCTTGATAGTCCTGAGACAATACGGATTGTATCGTTTCTTCAAGTGTTTCAGCACTATTGTATGTTATGGTAATGATAGAGACCTTCATACTTGCATCATTCTTTCCTTGACCTTCACTGCGGGATTACCACGATAGATTCCATAGGGCTCGAGAGGAGCACTTGCTACACTACCAACTGCTAAGACACTATGATTATGACACGTAACACCCGGGCAAACCACAGCTTTTGCGCCTATCCAAACACCATTTTCAAGTGTGATGTCGCCAACCAGTAAATCAAATGTGCTTCGTTTGTAATCGTGATTCCCACATAACAGCATAGCACCTTGTGAGAGACAACAGTTGGCGCCAATTTTCACTTCACCCAGGTTGTCTATCCAAACATCCTCTCCTATCCAGGTATGATCGCCCACATTCAACTTCCAGGGATACTTCACTCGAACGCGAGGCTTGATGACAACTCCATTGCCGATTCTCGCCCCAAACATTCGAAGCAATACGACACGCACAGCACTGACCGGATGTCCGGAACAGATGAAAAGCTCGTGTACAATATACCAGAGCACCCTGCGCAAGCGACCTCCCGGCTGATACCAGGAGTTATCAAATTGACTGAGTTGGGTGGCAGGTCGTGGCTGAGACATTGTGCGAACAAAGAAAATCGAAAAACAGCAATAATCCACCATGAAGTGCAGCACCGCAGCAATTACATTTGAACCAATCGAATAAACTATGCGTCCATTTACAGTCTTAGCTTTTATGCTGGCGTCCGCACTCCTGTGCAACCAGAGTCATGCCCAACAAACTTCCAACTCACTCAAGGTTCCGGAAGGCTTTAAGAATATGAATATGCGCAGCATTGGTCCTTCTGTTATGAGTGGCAGGGTCACGGCTATTGATGTGGACCCGCTGAATGACAATCTCATCTATGTGGGAACCGCCAGTGGTGGACTTTGGAAAAGCGAAAGTGCCGGCATGACCTGGACACCCATTTTCGATGATCAGGAAGTGTTGAGTATCGGCTCAGTAGAAATTGACCCATCCAACCATGATGTTATTTGGGCCGGCACCGGTGAAGGAAATCCGCGCAACTCGCAAACCAATGGCGCAGGAATTTACCGAAGTCTCGATGCAGGAGAACATTGGCAACGCATGGGACTAGAAAAAACGTCTACGATTCATCGCGTCATTGTCGACCCACGCAACTCGAATGTTGTTTTTGCCGGAGCACATGGAAATGCGTGGCAGCCTTCAAAAGATCGCGGCGTATATAAAACCAATGACGGTGGTAACACCTGGCAGAACATTTTATTTGTGAATGACACCGTTGGTTGTGCTGATCTGGTGATGGATCCGCACAACTCGAATCGACTGCTTGCTGCCATGTATCAATACCAGCGCAAGCCTTATCATTTCACATCAGGCGGAAAAGGAAGTGGGCTGCATATTACGGTTGATGGCGGAACAACCTGGACGAAACTCACCGATAAAAACGGTTTACCGGAAGGCGAACTCGGACGCATCGGATTAGCTTTTTCACCGAGCAATAGCAAGGTTGTTTACGCATTGATTGAATGTGCTAAAACAGGTCTTTACCGCTCTAACGATGGCGGTTTGAACTGGCAACTAGTGACCGAAAAAGGAGTCGGCGACCGACCATTCTATTATCATGAATTGTATGTAGACCCCACCAATGAAAATCATTTGATCTACTTGCATAGTACCGTGAGTGAAAGTATCGACGGAGGAAAAACGTGGACTACCCTCCTCCCCTACTACGGCGTGCATCCTGATCACCATGCGTTTTGGTGGAACCCTCAGGATGCGCGTTACATGATTGAAGGAAATGACGGCGGTTTAAACATCAGTCGAGACGGAGGTAAAAACTGGACCTTCATCAACAACCTGCCCCTTGGTCAATTCTATCACATCGATGTCGACATGGAAACACCGTACAACATTTACGGAGGAATGCAAGACAACGGCTCCTGGAAAGGCCCGGGGTATGTGTTTCATGGCGGAGGCATTCGAGCAGCAGATTGGCAGGAACTATTGTTTGGTGATGGCTTCGATGTGCTGCCCAAACCCGGCAATGGCCGATTTGCTTACGCCATGTCTCAAGGAGGTGAAGTGAATTACATCGACACGCAAACAGGAAATTCTATATACATAAAGCCCGTGCACCCGGAGGGAAAAAAACTTCGATTCAACTGGAATGCAGCCATCGGAAAAGACCCCTTCAATAACGAAGCGCTTTACTTCGGATCGCAGTATGTGCATTACTCGAAAAACCATGGTTTGAGTTGGGAAATTATCTCTCCTGATCTCACTACCAACGATTCACTCAAACTGAAAGATCAAAATATCACTGGTGGAATTACACCTGATGTAACCAACGCCGAAAATCATTGTACGATTCTATGCATCACTGCAAGTGCGCAGCATCAGGGTGAACTTTGGGTAGGCACCGACGACGGCCATGTTCAACTCACGCGTGATGGTGGCAAAACATGGACGAATCTTACCCCTTCCATCAAAGAATTTCCAAAGGCAGCTTGGGTGCCTCAAATAACCCTTGGAGCCACAGCCGGAGAAGCCTGGGTGGTGGTAAACAATTACCGGCAAGGTGACACTAAGCCATATCTGTTTTACACCACAGACTACGGCAAGTCATGGTCG
>CANIAA010000004.1 GCA_947465255.1 Flavobacteriales bacterium
GCGAATACCTAGTGAGTTGTATAAACCGGCAACACGAGGGCCTGCAACCAGAAGTAATTCCGTGTTTTCTATTTCACCGGCGAGTATACTTTGAACGTGTGAAGTGATATTGAACCTGTAGTAGCCTTGTGCTTTTCGGAAATTACCTCCGGGATTTTTGCCATAGTCGGCTGTTAGTGCAAATGCACCGGTTGATTTCTCATATACGACATTCACACTGTCGAGCCGGTCGAATTTCGTTTCATTGTCGAATGGCACAACGAGTTCAGCCTTGTTAATGATGGCATTTGGCAAATCGCGCATCCAGAGTAAATCGTTGAGGTTGACTTTAACTCGGGTGCCGCCACCTCCTTGCAGATATCCAGCCTGATTATCGAAGAGGGGTGTATTTACGCTCAATGTCTGTAAAGCGCTGCCATAGTATTGTTGCTCAACAACGGAATAGGCCTCGCATGACGAGGTATATTTGAAGGTGTATGAGCCGATGTTCATGCGGTTTTCGCTCGGGTATCGGTAATACACCGTGAGAGACGAGTTGATAGTTGAAAAACTTACCACCCGCCCGTCCATGGTAGAAGAGCTTATTACTAAGCCGTTGAAGTATTCGGCAAACGAATCGAAATTGGTCAAAGCACTGTCGTTGGCTAAAAGAAATTGTCCGAAGGTGGGCTGCAGTCGGAGGGTCAGATATTCGATTGCTCCTGTAGAGAGAGCTGAGGCATATTCGGAGCGTGTGGTTTGGGTTTCTTGTCCGCTGAGAATCAGATTCTGCAAGCCACGCTGAGGTAAATCGTGGTTAAAGTAGGCTGAGTCGAGATATATAGGCTGGGCGAGCTGTTGTACTTGGAAGTACATCGGAGCATTATTTCCGTATGCTTCCGGCTGGTAAGCTAGCTTGAGCTCTACTAAAAAAACTTCTTTGTTTGTTGGCAACGCATCGGCAGAAGCATCCGGGGCAAACTGCATAACGCCGCGACATTTCACCGCACCCATTTGTTCGTCGACGTAATTGCCGACTAAAATATTGGCGAACAAGTCGGTACGCAATGAGTCAACCCGTTCGGTGCTCATATCAAGCATAAAGGAATCGGTCACCGCGGCAAACAAACGGTCATCTTCAGGTTGAATGTTCTCGCCTACGGTTTCATCAGGACGCACGCAAGAACTCAGCACCAGTGCAGAGCAAACGAGAAAAAGCCCCAATTTCTTGAGGCTTTCCATATTGAATGTAGGATGGTAATTTTGCTTAATCAACGAGCTCGGTCTTTCCCAACACTATAGAGTCATAGAATTCATCAGTTGCACCTAGTTGATCCAACTCATTGAACGGTTTCAATACCGGTAAGTCGATGCTGTTGCAATAGGTTTCTATCGACGGCAACGTTCCTTGTTCGGCAATAATGGCACCGTCTGAGTGCTGCAGAGCCAACTTGGTCAAGTTTTCATACGTCGGATTCTTGAGGTGTTCCATCTGGTCCATTCCGATTCCGTCGAATGAAATTTTCTGCGCAATTTTACTGTCAAGCTTTCCCTCAAACGTATCGGCATACACCGATGTAACTACTTTCGAGTCAGCAAAGTGGGGGTCCCGCTTGTACAATTGCTTCACATAGAGGGGCATGAGGGAGGTAAACCAGCCGTGACAATGAATCACATCGGGAGACCAACCTAGCTTTTTAACTGTTTCCAGAACTCCTTTGGTGAAGAATATCATGCGCATGTCGTTATCGGGGAACATGTTCATGTCTTCATCATGGAAAAATGCCTTTCTGTGAAAAAACTCCTGATTGTCAATAAAGTAGACTTGAAGTCTAATTTGAGGGATACTAGCCACTTTAATAATAAGGGGGTGGTCTGTATCGTCGATAATCAGGTTCATTCCGCTCAGTCGGATCACTTCGTGTAGTTGATGACGGCGCTCGTTGATTTTACCATACCGGGGCATAAAGATCCGGGTTTCTTTTCCACCTTCGTGGACGGCTTGAGGAAGTGAGCGACTTTGCTGAGCGGTTGGGTTTTCTGGAGTGAAAGGAAGTATTTCCTGAGAGACGTATAAGATTTTCGTTTTATTGCTCATGCTGTAGTTAATGGTTGCTTTAAGCGACTGCAAAGATAGTAATAAAATTTCCACAGATTTTCCAAACAATTACATTTGGGGCCTCACATTTTATGGTAAAAACGTGTCACTCGCTGTATTCGAACATATTAGCCAGATCCGTAGTTGGGTGATTTCTCAGCAGGAGCAAGGATATTCCGTTGGTTTTGTGCCTACCATGGGCGCGCTGCATGCGGGTCATCGATCGTTAATTGAGCTTGCAGGTCGCCATTGCGACCGCGTGGTTGCTTCTGTTTTTGTAAACCCGACGCAGTTTAATAACTCAGACGATTTGCTGAAGTATCCCCGAACCCCGGAAGCTGATCACGTTTTGCTGGAGTCGGCAGGTTGTCATGCCTTGTTTTGTCCGGAGGTGTCCGAGATGTATGATGATGGAGAGCGGACAAGGCACTGGGATTTTGGTTTAATGACCCATTCTCTGGAAGGTCATTTTCGCCCCGGACATTTTGATGGAGTGCTCACAATAGTCAAAAAGCTGTTTATTGCCGTTGGCCCCAACAAGGCTTTTTTTGGAGAAAAGGACTTTCAGCAATTGGCGATTATCAAGAAAATGACCGCAGAGGAGGGAATTCCGATTGAAATTATTGCCGCCCCCACGATTCGGGAAGCGTCGGGCTTGGCAATGAGCAGCCGTAACGTACGATTAGGTTCTTCTGATCGTGACGCATCGATTCATATAAGTAAGACATTGTTGGAGGCAAGGAGTATAGGACGGAGCCAGCCTCCCAAGGTATTGGAAAAATGGTCGTATGATCAATTGTCCTCTGCACCGGGTTTGCAGTTAGAGTATTGCTCTTTGGTACTAGCATCGAACTTTGCAAGCCTTGAAAACTGGTCTGATGAGCCATCGGTTCTGCTCGTAGCCGCATATGTTGGCGGTGTTAGGTTAATCGATAATGTTATTATCGATTAGGTTGGAAACCGCCGCGGGCATACTATATTTGACGCCCCACAGGGAAAAAACGCAAGAAAATGGGAATACAAGGAAAAGAATGGCTTTGGATTTTGCTCGCAATCATTATCCTTTTCGGCGCAAAGAAAATTCCGGATTTGATGAAAGGAATTGGCCAGGGCGTGAAAGAGTTTAAGAACGCCAGTAAGGGTGAGACTGCAGAACCCAAAGAGAAGTCTGAAACCAAATAATGGTTACATCGTAGAAGCGTAGGTCATGTGCGTCAATGCGCATGGTGGTGTTGATAACCTTGAGCGCCTATTGTCGGAATCGCTCTGATTTCTCACAATTTGTGCTCTTATAATCAGTTCAGGAGGAGAGTGACTATTTAACGGGTCCTTGAATCTGAAAACTAAAACCGGGAAGCCATGATAAAATACGCAATTCTAGTCTCCATATTGTTTGTGTCATTAGCCGGCATTGCAGTGACGGCAAGTGATACAATTCCACCCTTGGCCATTCGTCCGGATGACCCGGAGTTGGTGGAAATCGACAACATTTTAGTTTCCGGATACCTAAATCATTATTGCTTTAGTTCTGATGAGTGCCTACTAAATGCCTTTGGCTATTCCCCGGAAACAGTTCCAACCTTTTCTGCGGAAGTGGTAGCTAGCCGCATGGCTGTGCTCGATCGCAACACGCCTTTCAATTTAGTCTACAACAGCACGGTTCAAGGTTTTATCGACTTGTATGCAGTGCGTCGCAGAGATATTTCCAAGAAAGTGTTGGGGATGTCGGAATTGTACTTCCCGATGTTTGAAGAATACCTTGCCAAGTATGATATTCCACTGGAAATGAAATACCTGGCCATTGTTGAGTCTGCGCTTAATCCGGTTGCTATTTCTCGCGCCGGCGCCGGTGGTTTATGGCAGTTCATGGTTGGAACAGGTAAAATGTACAGCTTGGACGTTACCAGTTACCAGGACGAACGTTTTGATCCCTACAAATCAACGGATGCAGCATGTCGCTATTTGAAATCGCTATACAAAACCTTCGGTGACTGGCAGTTGGCTTTAGCAGCCTATAATAGCGGTCCGGGCAATGTAAATAAGGCTATCCGTCGCTCGGGCGGCAAACGCGACTTCTGGTCCATAAAACCATTCCTTCCAAAAGAGACACAGGGCTACGTTCCGGCTTTCATTGCTGTAAACTATGTAATGAGTTACGCGTCGGAGTACAACATTTACCCAACCAAGCCCATTATAACGTTTTACGAAACAGACACAGTTGGCGTATCAAAGCGAATTGATTTTCACGCACTTTCTAAGGTGATTGATATGCCCGTGGAAAACATTTCGTTTTTGAATGGTACTTACAAGCTGAAAGAAGTTCCTGCTAACGGACAAAAGCACTATTTGATACTTCCGGTAAGCAAAGTTGGTTTGTTCATGGCCAACGAGGAACTGGTGTATGCTCAAAGCGAAGTTAAAACGCCGGAGCCTGAGTTGACCGCCAGCACATCGCAAGCAGTAGAAGGCCAGCCCGGTAAAGTGGTTTGGGAAACTACTTGGAAGTCGCACAAGGTTAAAAAAGGGGAGTCGCTTGGCTCGATATCCGATAAATACAATGTAAGCCTGGCTGATTTGCGCAAATGGAACAAGATCAAGAATTCGCGCATTGTTCCTGGCCAAACACTTAAAGTGCAATCGCGCACGAAGAAGGTTATCTATGAAGAAAAACCAACCGAAGCCGCCAAAGAAAAACCAGCCTCGGATGTAGCGGTTACGGGTGAGTCAGGTGAAGAAGAGAATTACCAGCAATCGACAGACGTTGCGGAAAAGAAACCGGAGGAGCCCAAGGCTAGCGCTTCTGCATCAAAGTCTGCGGCGCCGGCCAAGTATAAGTACTACACTATCCAGAAGGGTGATACGTTGACCAAAATTGCAAATGCCAAGGGCGTAACGGTTAATGACATCAAGCACCTGAACAAAGGTTTGAAAGAGAACAAGCTTGCGGTAGGACAGAAAATCAAAATCAAGCAGATATAATCAAAACCGCCTTCGGGCGGTTTTTTTGTAACCCGAATATAGTAAGCTTTCGTATACCTGAAAGTCATGTTCACCTTTCGCTCCATATACACTCTTGTGTTCAGTTTGGTGGCTATGTGCTCGTTCGCACAATCTCCTATTGTTATTGCCGAGCAACACTACGAGTCGGGTCGTTATGAGCAAGCAATTGCTGCAGCAACTGTGGCATTGGGAGGCGAGTTCAATGCAGAAGCTTATTACTGCCGTGCGAATGCCCATCACAAACTTGGGCATTTCACAGAGGCGCTGGACGATTACGATCGCGCAAGAATCAATGGGTATTCCAATGACGAGTTATATCTCTATCGCGGAATTTGCAAGGTTTCGCTCATGATGTATGAGTCTGCTCGCATTGACCTCATGCAGCATTTGGAATACCATCAAGAGGATCCGCGTTCCTATTATTGGCTTGCAACCATTGAGTATATGAACATGGAGAACAAGTCGAGTCTTCGATATCTCGACGAGGCTCTGGCACTCGATACCGCATATGCTGACGCCTACTACTTGCGTGCAGCTAATATGGCAGAGCTGAACAAAACGAATCTGGCGCTAGAAGATTTTCAAAGCGCCTTGCTTTGTAATCCGAAGTTATTACGTGCCAAGTTTCATATGGCAGTATTACTCATTGGTATGGGGCAGTATGAATATGCGCTGGAACTTTTGTCGGAGTTGAGATTGGAAAGCATTGACTTTATCTCGGAAGTTCTCTATTACCGAGGCGAGGTACTTTACTACCTGCATGACCTTGAGGGGGCCTGCATCGACTGGAATGAGAGTTCTCAGCTGGGCGATCGAGATGCTCAGCATAACCATAAAAAGGTATGCGCAGAGAAAGGTAAGCTCAAGAGTAAGAAGCGCACGTACTTCCAGTTCTAACGAACGCATTTTTTAGGCTTGGCCGAAGATTTATTTCGACAGATTAGACCAGTCAATAACGACTTCCCAGTTTGCACGCACCTGAATAGCGCCGTCATATAAATGGTTTAATTCAGTTGGCTTGTAAGGGTTGAGCTGAAGAGGATCGAAATAACCGTTTCCATTTGTGTCTGAGCAAATTACAGCAGTGTAATCACCCGGCAGAAGTTGATCGAGCGTGAGCTCGAGAGAACGGATTGGGCTCAGCTCGTGCACCACCTTCTTGGCACGGTCTATTAATTGAAAAGTGTGCGGCTGGGAGAGGACTTCGTTGTCGAATTTGAATCGCAATGAGCCCAATTCTTTCGCTGTATAGAATGAAAAACTCACATCAAGCGTGTCGTTGGCTTCACCGCAGTCATCGGTAAGCCAGCCTGGAAGAGCCATTATCGAATATGACTTGCCTGGTTTTTTCTCGAAAAAAATCGCGCGTTGCAAAGCATTGAGCTGAACAGAGGAGCAACTGATTTCGATACTATCGATAAAACACTTTAGGAGGGTATCAACTACCTCTTGGATAGGTCGCCGTGTTCGAACCACTAGCGAATCGTCCAAGGTCATTTTCAAGCTGAAATCCGCTGCTGCTTTCAGCGCGTTTATCTCATCCGGTATGTGTTGAATGCTGAGTGTGTCCAGAGTTTTATCTCCTGAAACAACAGCAACCTCCAATCGCTTCTCACACATTGCGAAGGCTGTGGCATAGAGCGTGTCTGCAACTATCCATTGGATGATGGAATCACCGCTGATTGATTTCACGCGCGCTGCAGGCCTCCACGGATCGACATGAAATTTCACAATCCCGGAAGAGTCTGTTGCGTAGTTAAAACTTCTTTCAATGGTGTCACGCGGAATACTTGTAACAAGCATGTGTGAAGTGGAATCGCCCTTGGATGTTGATGGTGTATTCTCCAGCCATCCAATGGATTCACCGATATCAAAGTGATTATTCCCGTTTTCATCACTCAGAGCGCAAAGAGTAAATTGTCCATTTCGCAAGTAATTGAACTGGAACTCACCATTTTCATTGGTTCGTGCGAAATAGGCGGGTCGCGCATCGGGGTTGAATGCGTGTAGAAGTGAATCGAACAGCAATACCTTGGTTGTGATTGCTGGTTTGTCGGTGAAAGCGTCGGATACGAGACCGGTGCACGTGAGCGAGTCGAGTTGACTTCCGGTGGAGAAAACGTAGTTCAGATCGGGAATGGCGTTAGACTCATTTACATCTGCAATGGCTTTTCCGAATTGAAAGATGTAAGTTGTTTCTGCCCGAAGCGTGTCGTCCCAAGAAACCTCCACAGTGCGTTGTTTCACTTTTACGCGCGGTGTTGATTTTAGAGGAGGAGATACAAGCAGTTCTTTCTGTAAATCGCGCAGTTGGACGAACTCATCAAAAGCAAGCGTAAATGAGTTTCCGAAGAAATGCAGTGATTTTGTTTCCGGTGTTGCTGAAATAAGTACCGGTGGAGTCGTGTCTTTTTCGCCTCCGGAAATGGAACGCACCTGAGCGCATCCGGCAACCATCAAACTGATAAGAACAAAGGCTATGTTCAGATGTGCATTACGCATGGCATGCCTCCGATAACATGGCCACCCATTTTTCCAGATAGTGCTTGTCTGCATTTGAAAAATCGCTGAGCTCAGAACTATCGATGTCGAGAACACCCATTACTTCGGCTGATGAGTTGATCACGGGAACTACAATTTCCGACTTCGAAAGGGCGCTACAAGCAATGTGCCCGGGAAAGGCTTCAACATCGGGAACGATGATGGTTTCGTTTTTCAGCCAGGCGGTTCCGCACACGCCTTTTCCTTTAGCAATGCGCGTGCACGCTATGGGCCCCTGAAATGGGCCAAGCACCAATTCCTCGTTTCGCACCCAATAGAACCCGACCCAATGAAAACCAAACGCAGCATGCATGAGTGCACAAAAATTTGCTGCATTGGCTGTTAGGTCGTTTTCACCCGTCAGTAATGCCTTGAGCTGCGGCGTAAGAGCCTCATAGGTTTCAGCCCGCGAAGCGCCGGCAGGTATGTGAATGGTCTCAGCCATGGCGGCGAAATTAGGAGTGTCTGAGCGATAAAACTTGAAAAATGTGTGTTGTGTGCAGCGGGTTCATGCATCTATATTTGAACCGTTCCTGCAAGAAATGTTTTTACAAAGGAAACACAGCGAAATTCAATCATAATTTCAACCGAATGCCCTCGCGCATTCACCAACGAAACAACTATGTCAAGTACATCCTTTGCGGCACGACACATTGGTCCACGCCCGCACGAAGTGAAACACATGCTCGAAACCATTGGTGTGTCGAGCCTTGAACAACTCATTGACCAGACTGTGCCTGCCGGCATTCGCAGCGCTCAGCCTCTTGCTATAGGCGAGGGTCTTGCCGAACATGAGTTTCTGCAATTAATGCGCGAAAAGGCATCGAAGAATAAAGTCAATAAAAGCTATATCGGATTAGGGTACCACCCTACTCTTACCCCAACGGTTATTCTGCGAAACGTGTTGGAGAATCCGGGTTGGTATACGGCCTACACTCCTTACCAGGCAGAGATTGCACAAGGACGACTGGAGGCCCTTCTGAACTTCCAGACCATGGTCACAGACCTCACGGCATTGCCGATTGCTAACGCATCATTGCTTGATGAAGGAACGGCAGCGGCAGAAGCGATGATTCTGTTCTTCCATAGTATATCGAAGGAAAAAGAACAGGCGGGAGCGAATCGCTTTTTCGTAGACAATGAGGTGTTTCCTCAAACGGTCGACGTGTTACGCGGTCGCGCCAAGCATTTGAAAATCGAATTGGTATTTGGTGATTTTGCGTCAGCGCAGTTTGATGCGAGCTACATCGGCGGTTTAGTTCAATACCCGAATAACAGCGGCCAGATTAATGACTATAAGGCATTCGCGGAGCGCATGCACGCGGTGGGTGGACATGTGGCTTGTGCTGCCGACATTATGTCGTTGACGCTCATTACACCTCCGGGCGAATGGGGAGCTGACATATGCTTCGGTAACTCGCAGCGTTTTGGTGTGCCCATGGGCTTTGGTGGTCCTCACGCCGCGTTCTTCTGCGCGAAGGATGAGTTCAAGCGCAACATGCCCGGCCGAATTATTGGCGTATCAAAAGATCGTCATGGCAACGTTGCCTTGCGCATGTCGCTTCAAACGCGTGAGCAGCACATTCGTCGTGAAAAAGCGACTAGCAACATATGCACAGCTCAGGCACTTCTTGCAGTGATGGCTTCTTCGTATGGCGTTTATCATGGCCCTGATGGAGTAAAAACGATTGCAACAACCATTCATAGCAAAGCGCTTCAAATTGCAGGAGCGTTGGGTGCTCATCAAGTCAACACACGATTCTTCGATACCCTGAAGATTAAAGTAGATAATCAGTCAGACGTGCGCGCCAAGGCAGAAGCTGCCGGCGTAAACTTCCGCTATTTCGTGGATGGGCATGTGGGTGTTTCTGTCAATGAAGCCATGAGCGCTTCAGACGTTCACCAAGTAATTGAGTTGCTCGGCGGCAAAGCCGGAGCTACCGCGGCAGAGGCGATGAAGGGCTTTGAGCGCACGTCATTATACATGACACACCCGGTGTTCAATTCTCACCGCAGTGAAACGGAGATGCTGCGTTATTTGAAAAAGCTGGAGAATAAAGATTTGTCATTAGCTCATGCGATGATTGCGTTGGGTTCATGCACCATGAAGCTCAATGCAACCAGCGAAATGATGCCGCTAACGTGGCCTGAGTTTTCGGACATCCATCCGTTTGCTCCGGCAGAACAAGCGAAGGGATACGCAGAGATTATCAGCGAACTGCATGATGATCTGTGCAAGTGCACAGGATTCAGCGGCATGTCGCTGCAGCCTAATTCAGGCGCGCAAGGCGAGCTAGCGGGCTTGTTGGTGATCATGGCATACCATGAAAACCGAGGTGACCATCATCGCAATATTTGTTTGATACCAAGTTCTGCGCACGGCACCAATCCGGCTTCTGCTGTAATGGCCGGTTTGCAGGTAGTAGTTGTGAAGTGCGATGAAAACGGAAACGTAGACGTGGTTGATTTGGCGTCGAAGGCCGAACAGCACAAGGATAATCTGGCTGCTTTGATGGTGACTTATCCGAGCACGCACGGCGTGTTTGAGGAAGCCATCAAAGACATAACCCGCATTGTGCACGACAACGGCGGATTGGTTTACATGGACGGAGCGAATATGAATGCTCAGGTTGGTTTGACGTCGCCCGGAAATATCGGCGCAGATGTATGTCACTTGAATTTGCACAAAACGTTCGCTATTCCTCACGGTGGCGGTGGCCCGGGCATGGGACCTATCGGCGTAAACGACAAACTCGTTCCGTTTTTACCTGGCAATGTGCATATCAAAACCGGAGGTCCTCAAGCCATTAACGGAGTATCGAGTGCGCCTTTTGGAAGCGCTTTGATTTTGCTTATTTCCTACGGGTATATCAAGATGCTGGGAGGACAGGGCGTCACCGATGCAACACGCTATGCAATCTTGAATGCGAACTACATGAAGGAGCGTTTACAGGGTCATTATCCTGTGTTGTATACCGGTAATAATGATCGTGTAGCGCATGAGATGATTTTGGACTGTCGCGATTTCAAAAAAGCCGGTATCGAAGTAGAAGATATTGCAAAGCGTTTGATGGATTATGGTTTCCATGCGCCAACCGTTTCCTTCCCTGTGGCAGGCACCGTCATGGTTGAGCCGACGGAGAGCGAGCCTCTGACAGAGTTGGATCGTTTCTGCGATGCGATGATCAGCATTCGCAAAGAGATAGCTCAGGTGGAAGCCGGATTGGCTGATAAGGCCGACAATCTGTTGAAGATGGCGCCACACACAGCAGCAGAGCTTACTGCAGATGAATGGAGTCATTCGTATTCACGCACGCAGGCCGCTTATCCGATGGCGAGTTTGCGCGACATGAAGTTCTGGACAACAGTAGGGCGTGTGGACAATGCCTTCGGCGACCGCAATCTGGTGTGCACGTGCCCTCCGATGGAGATGTACGAGGTGTAATTCTTGATTGCGAGTTTTGCGGACTTTGACGGAATAGGTGATGTCTGCAAAATCATAACGGGTTCTTGTTGAATAAAAAGATGTTGGTGTTTTGAAAAAAGGTTGAAATTGCAAGCCGATTAAAATCGATTGCATTAACCATGAAAAACCTTTTATCACTTGTGCTGCTGTGCATGAGCGCGCTCGCCTTCGGCCAAATCACAGATGTTCGTATCAACGAAGTAGACCAGGATCAGCCGGGTACCGACACCCTCGAATTTGTGGAGCTATATGGTCCCGCCAATACTCCTCTTGATGGGCTAGTTCTTGTTTTTTTCAATGGTTCGGGAGATGCCTCGTATGATGTTTACGATTTAGATGGATACTCAACCGATGAGCTTGGGTTCTTCGTCATAGGGTCTCCTCAAGTGCCCAATGTCGATGCTTTTCTGAATCCAAATGCGCAAGGAACCATTCAGAACGGACAGGATGCGATTGCCCTGTATGAGGGCAATGCGGCGGATTGGCCCGGTGGTACTCCTGTCTCAGCATCCAATATTATCGATGCGATGGTGTATAGTTCGGATGACGGTCCGGATGATGTGTTGACAGCGGCTTTAACACCCGGTCAGACCATTCTCAATATCACGGGCAATTCACCGTTTTCCTTTTCCCGCGTTCCCGATGGCGGTTTGGTTTCGGATTTAACCAGTTATTTGGTTCAGTTACCTACACCGGGCTATACCAATGTTCCGGAATGTTCGGGAGCTGAAGTGTTGCTGCAAGGAGGAGAAACAAATCAGTGCACTGACTCGACGTACATGCCATTATCGATTAGCACCTCCAGCTTGTATGGCGACAATTACATTTTTGTTTTAACCGATACAACCGGGTTGGTGTTCGAATGGAATGCTGATGGTTTGTTGGACCTGAATACATATGCTGCGGGTACGTATCGCGTTTACGGGTTCTCATACAATGGCGTCCTCGATGAGGCCACTTTGGCGGCCGGAATGCCTATCAGCGGTGCTATGGCCTCTGATTGCAATTCTATATCGAGTAACTTCATTTTGGTAGTGCGAGAAGATTGTGGAGTAACCGCTTGCGACGCCGGCGTTGTAACTCTCGATAACGGGTTGGCATATTTGAGTTTTTGCCAAATCAATAACCCGGGCGTAATCAATTTCACGGCTCTCAACGCTTCAGAGGGAACCCAGTACCGTTTCTTTTTGACGACCGCGAATGATTTGATTTACCAAGAACTCACCACAGGTAGCTATGATTTGAGTGTGCTTGATTTTGGCGAGTATCATATTTATGGCGCGTCTTTCTTAGGTTCGCTCGATGCATCAACAGTAGTACCGGGTGCATCTGTCTTCGACGTAACAACATTGGATGGGTGCCTTGATTTATCGAACAACTATATCGATATCCGCAACATCGATTGTTTCCCGGCCGACGGATGTTCACGTGTTCTCATTTCTGAATACATAGAAGGAAACGGGTCGAATAAGGCCATCGAACTTTATAATGCCACGCCGTTTCCGGTTGACTTGAACGACTATGATTTGTTCTCTTATAACAATGGCGACACATCGTTTATCGTTCTGGATACTCCTGAAGGAATTCTATTGCCGGGTGAAACGTATGTGGTGTGCAGCGCACAGGCAGATGGCGCTCTGTTGGCGTTGGCCGACAACTCCACTGCATCCATGAATAACTTCAACGGCAATGATGCTATTGTCTTATCGTATAATCTGGAGGCGGTGGACATCATCGGCATTGTAGGTGATACGGTGAACGAGTGGACATTTGGTTTGGCCTCAACGATGAACCAGGGTCTGCGCCGGAAGTTTGAGGTGAACGCTCCTACCACGAATTGGGAGCTTTCGGCCGGGCAGTGGCTTGATTATGACAATTCGGATTATAGTAATTTGGGCACACATGCCGCTGAGGTGTGCACGCAGCAGCCTTATTTGACCTTTAACCAGTCTGCTATTCAAGTGAACGAAGGGGCCGGCGTTGTGAACGTGGTTGTTAGTGCGTATAATGTGCTTGAGGCTACACCCGTTCAAGTGCAAGTTTTACAGGGAACAGCAGAAGGAGGCTTGGACTACACCACTGTTTTCCCGGTTCAGTTTGTTTTTGATCCGAGCAATACAGAGGAATCCATTCTACTCGAAATTGTCGATGACAACGAGCAGGAGAATTTTGAAACCCTCACGTTGAACATTATTGATGCGTCGGGTGATGCGGTATTCGTGAATCAATTCATTACGATAACGATTCAAGATAACGACCAGGTTTTTCCATCCTATACCATTGCAGACGTGACGGGCATTAATTCATTGGGCGCTCTCGATAGCTTGAATGTATTCTGCACGTTGGGGGGCATTGTTCACGGCGCTAATTTTAATCCCGATGGATTGGAGTTTACCTTGAATGATGGTACAGATGGCATACGAGTTATTTCGCCGAGTGACAATTTGGGCTACACACCTGCAGAGGGTGATAGCATTTTGGTGGAAGGTCAAGTAAGTCAGTTCAATGGTATGGCGGAGTTTTTAATGAGCTCTGTCACATTTGTCAATGCCGGTAATGAGCTAGAGACACCGCAATTGGTCACCGTGTTGGGCGAAGAGCATGAGAGTCGAATGGTAAAGCTCGAATGCATTACATTGATGGATCCTGCACAGTGGGGGCAGTTTGGCACAGGTTTCTTTGCCGGAGGATTTGATGTAGATGTGACCGATGGAACAAATGAAAATGTAATGCGTGTCGACTTTAACTGTGACATTTTCAACTTGCCGCCGCTCGATGGGCATTTTACAGCAGTGGGCATTGGGGCACAAATGGACGAGACTTCACCCTTTACAATCGGCTACAAGTTTTTACCCCGCTATCTATTGGACATATCGGAGCAGGTGATTTCGAATTTTACGATGCCTAGTCCTGTGGAGTACACCATTGACGGTGCAGAGGTTGTTTTCACGAATACGAGCACAGATGGTGTGTATGCATGGGATTTTGGGGACACTCAAACGAGCACGGAAGCAGCACCAACGCACACGTACACGTATGACTTCTTGTCTACAACACCTTTACTGACTGTCGCTTTGAGCACCACGGTAGATGGCTGCACGGATGTTCAGGAGGTAACGGTTGACGCGATCTTCACGGTTTCCGTGGAGGAAGTGGAAGCCACCATGGATGTATTTCCGAATCCGGCCGGCGACGCCTTGACCATTCGCACCACGCACGTAGCGCAAGAGTTTCAAGTTCTCGACGCCAGTGGCCGTGTGGTTTATACCGAAAAGAATCCCGGAACAGGGAACATTCAGTTGCCGCTAGAAAGCCTTCTTCCTGGAGCGTATACCATTCAGCTCCGTCTAGCAACGAATACAATTAGCAAGCGTTTCATTAAGTTTTAATAAACAGCGTAGAGATAAAAACCGCCTCTTAGGGGGGCGGTTTTTTTTTGTGCTCATGCAATCTTTCGAGCGCTTGTATAGTCTCACTATTATGAGTTGGAAAAGAATACGTGATTTTGATGCTGCGTATCAATAATCCGATTATTTTCACAGCCCATCAATAGTAGGAAGTTTGTTTAATTACGCCTCCCATTCTGTTGAAAATGCGTTTGCAATCACCAATAACCGCCACGAAATACCTGCTAATCTTGACATGGTGAAGAGAAATAGTCTCATACAGCTGCCGCCGACAATCTTATTCAGATTTGTCGTAATTGCATTTCTGGCAATTATGCTAAACCTAACCAATAGCATGCAGGCGCAGTCGATATTGGGGGGAAGCATCACGTGGCAGCGATTGGCGGGAGATCAATACAATATCTCACTCAACCTGTATTATGATTGTTATGGCTCGATTGTTATTGGTCAATATGACGCCGATCCAGCTCCCGACACTATCAACCAATTTCAGAACTCCATCGACATAGCATTTATTCCGGACGCATCATGCGCCGGACTTTTTTCATTTACGGCGAATGCGGATAGCACGGAAACAGAAGAGATTTCGGATTTGTGCTCAATTGGCGCTTTCAATGAGTTGGAGAACAGTACGTGCAACAACCCGGCGAGTTTTTCCCTGGGACTAAAGAAGGTTACTTACGAAACACAGGTTACGCTGGCTGCCGGTTGCACTTGGAAAGTGGTATACAACAATCAGGACTGGAGTTTCTACTTTGAAAACATGGACGCAGTTTTCTTGCAAGACGCGTACATTTATTCAGAGATTAACACAGCGGTTGCGCCAGTTGGAACTGTTGATATTGTGCCGGATGTGAATGGTGATTACATCTCGTATTTCTGTGCACAACCTACAGTTACTGCTGCGGAGCAACATCAAGTTCAATTGCAGCTGCCTGCCGGAGTCACAGCGACCTATTCACTAGGTGTGCCCTTGACAACGGGAGCCAATGTTGCCTTTTCGTCACCTACACCCGGCTTCAGTGTGCCTGCCACAAATGATGGTTCCGGCGCCATATTAACAATCGATTCGAATACCGGACTCGTCAGTTGGTTGCCACCCGTGCTTCCGGTAGGTGCGCCCACCATGGTTTATATCGTTCCGATAGATATTGAGCTTTCAAACGGAGGAGTGAATGTTGGAACTATTCACTACAATTTGACACTAGCTGTTCGTGACTGTTCTACCACGCCAACCACATTTGACTCTCCTCCGGTAACTGCTCAAGGGCCAGATGTCACGTACACCGATAATCCTGGCGTGACCAACGACCTGGTTGAAGTATGCGCGGGAGATTTGCTTTCGTTTACGGTGCAGGCTTCGAATGTCAATGCATCGCGGAGCATCGAAATCACCTACGAGTTTGATCCGCCGGCGCCCAGTTTAGCGGGGCTCGTAATGACCCAAACTTCCTTTACGCCCGGTATTGCCACGTTTGAATTACAGACCACGCCGGCAATGGCGAGTAGTACGCCTTTTACCCTGCGTTTAACCGCTCAGGATAATGCTTGTCCTACAGCAACCAATCAGGTAATTGAGATAGATATTGCTATTCGCCCGAATGTGAACATTACGTCATTAGACGAAGTGATTTGTGTAGGAGACGTTTACACCCTAACGGCAGAAGGCGCCGGATCAACCAATCAGTATACCTGGGAAGCATTACCCGGAGGTGATGCTACGCCGGCTCTTACACAAAACGCAACCACTCAAAACGTTTCGCCTGACAGTACTACGACGTATCGCGTGAGCACACCACTTGCAACGGGATCATGCGTGAGTGAAGATTTTGTAACCGTAGGTGTTTCGCTTCATCGATTACAACTTGATGCAGTAAACGAGAGTTGTGGTACACTTGGTTCGATTGATTTAACTCCGCTCGGTGCCTCTAACCCTGCTGATTTGACCTATGCGTGGGTTTTCGGAGCGGGAGGGGCAATAGCTACAGGTGAAGAAGTAAACCAAGATCCAACGGGTTTAGAAGGATCAACGACAGGTATTACTTACACAGTGACGGTAACGGATTTGCTAAATGTCTGCTCAGCGAGTAACAGCGCAGTCATTACAGAAACCACAGGTCCGGAGTTTGTCTTCCTCAATAACCCTGTGCCCGTTCAAGTGTGTGCAGGCTCGAATGCTACAATTAACTTCGATTTTACTGCCGGAGTTCCGCCTTTTGATATTTGGCTGAACCCCAATTTATCAGGGCCTCCGGATGTTGTTGGGGTTTCTGACCCCTACAACTATGTTGTACCAAGCGGCACGGTTGATTTTACCGTTACGGTTTATCAGATTCGAGATGGGAGTGGTTGCCCTTCTGATCCGAGCACAGTACCTCAGTCCATTGATGTGGTAGTTCGTCCTTTGGTAACCACTGACATTGTTTCACCATCAAGTGCATTGTGCCTTGGTGATGCACTGGAGTTGACGTTAGATCATGATGCAGCCGGCACCTATGCCGTTACTTACACGATTGGAACAGGAGCTCCAACAACGGTGAACGTGCCCGACAATGGAACCATAGATGTGGCCGACCCCATTGCGGCGGGATCGGTTACTTATGATGTTGAATCGGTGGCCTACACCACCGGCCTGCCTTGCCCGAGTTCAGATGCTGCAAACGCATCGATTATCGTGGTAACAAACGCTAAGCCTACGGCAGCGTTACCCAACACACCTATTACTGTCTGTTCCGGTGCAACTATAACTGTTCCGATAACACTCACGGGTGATGGTCCTTGGGTAATTACCTATGAATTGGATGGAGTAGTTCAACCGGTATTGAACATTCCTGATGCGCCGGCAAGTCCGAATTATGTGTACAACTGGAGTCCGTCAGTGGCAGGGGAGTATTGTATTACCAATGTGAGTGACGCTAATTGCAGCAATTCATTATCAGCTACACCGGAATGTGTGGACGTGGTCATAAACCAATTGCCTACCCTTGTTTCGTATACGATTAATTCGGAAGACGTAACACAGAGTCCGGTGAATGTTTGTGCCGGTGATGTAATTTCGATTGATGTGGAGGTGACGCCTGCGGGTAATAACTATTCGTATGAGTTTGTTGTCATTGGCAATTCAGCAATTACACTTGGCCCATTTGCGAATCAATCGGAGCTCTTCAATACAACCCTCACTGCTACATCGAATTTTCAGCTCGAGCTTGACAATGTTTTCTTAACTACAGCCAGCACGTGTATAACACCCATTAATCAGACGATTGCCATCAATGTGCCGGCTGAAATTGCGGTTACACCTGCTACCCCCGTCTGCGATGCATTGGTTTCCGAAACCTATACGGTTGCATATACTATAAGTCCGGGAACCGCACCATTCGATGAGGCTCCGGGTGGAGTTGGTGGTTCATTCTCCACTATCGCAGGTCCTACCGGTCCGTTAAACATTTTCACAACAGACCCACTGCCTTCAGGTGGAACCGGCGGAAGTTGGACGATTAATGATTCGTTCGACTGCAATCAGGTAACGGTTACCAACGCAGGCTTTACTTGTCCCGTGCTTTCGAACGCAGGAGCGATGAGTACAACCCCCATCACAGAATGTTCACCACCGTCAGCTCCGGCTCTTGTAACCGGCGTGCAGAATTTAGCTCCGCCATCGACCTATAATCTGGACAACAATGATGCGGTCATGTTCATCCTGCACTCAGCCCCCGGAAACGTGTTAGGTTCAGAAATAGCCCGTTCGTGCGGTGATGCCGGTTTTGGTGATGCCAATACGCCTTTGGCGTTTGGCGCGGTCAGCGGACCCGGAGTAGTGGTCAGCGGAACAACCTACTACATCTCATGCGTAGTTGGAAATGATGATGGCACCGGATGTGTGGATGACACCAATCCAAACATTCAGTTCTCATCGAATGCCCAGCTGGTGTCGTGGTACATTGCCGGAACAGCCAGTCTCACAGCGCCGTTAGGGGTTGACAATTGTGAGGGTAGCACAACACCGCTGCAAATTGACGTCGACTTTACAGGTAATGGTCCGTGGACATTTGTATACAGCATTGCAGGAACCAACCAACCGGCCATTGTAGTTCCGGCTGGAAATAACCCGTATACGTTCACGGCTACTCAAACCGGGCTATTCCGGTTAGAATCGCTCACCAATAGTTCGCAAAACTGCCTGGGTACCGTGAGCGGAACCGCTGATATTGTTATCCGCCCAATTCCGCAATTGGCCGGTTTGACCCCTGCCACTGTTTGCAGTGGTGCAACACATTGCTTTGAATTGGATTTTACAGCCGGTACAGGACCGTTTGATATTGTAATCGATATTCCTAATGTTGGTCCCAATGAAACAGTGACGGGCGCGCTGGATCTGGATACCTATTGTGCGGATGTTTCCGGTAGTTATACAATACTCTCAATTACCGACGCTTTCGGGTGCGTCAATAACAATGTGAATATCGGAGCAACGTTGAGTTCATACCCCACCCTGGCCGTTGCATGGGATGATGTTGGTGTCGATTATTGTCCGAATGAAGTTACTTCAACTAATCCACTCACCACCACATTTACCGCTGTGGGCGACGGGCCATTTACATTGAATATTGTCGGACCTGATCCGGCGATTCCTCCAACGATAACGAATAATGTTGTTACGCTCAATGGTCCCGGTACATACTCAATAGTGAGTATTGAGGATGTACATGGATGTTTGAATACTAATCAGCAAGATTTTATTGCAACCGAATTGCCTGTGCCGCTTGCCGCTGCAGGCCCTGACGTTGAGCAGTGTGCCGGTGTAGCGTTCCAGTTGGGAACACCGGCTGTTGGCGGGAACACCTATTCCTGGACACCTTCGGCAGGTATTGCAACAGGTGAGGCTGATGAGGCACAACCTGTGTTGAACATCATCAATACTCTGAATAGTCCTTATACGTACACGTTGTCAGTTACGAATGGTGATTGCTCAAGCACCGATGAAGTTGTAGTGACGATACACCCGAATCCGAGTGTCATACTTTCTGCTCTGAACAACGACCTTGTGCTCTGCTATGATGGTCCGAATAGTGAGACCACCATCACCGCCACACCAACGAGTGGTGGTGTTTATGATTATGCATGGACTTCCTCAACCTCTATATCGGGTGTTTTGAATACTGCATCAATCAGTATTGATCCAACGGCAGATGAGCAGTTCGAGGTCACGATTTCTGAAGACTTTGGTGCGGTAACTTGCAGTGCGGTAGAGACGATCGACATTGAGGTGAATGATTTGATGGAGCTCATCAACTTGAACTTTCCGGCAGATATGTGTTCGGGTTCGTGCATTGAAGTAGAATCGGATTGGTACACTGTGGTTGGCAGTTCGGGTGCTATCACCCAAACCGTTGATGGTAATCCGATAACTTCTCCCATTTGCTGGGACGTACCTGAGGATCATACGCTGTTAGTGGTGGACTCTGATGGTTGCGAGGCAGAGGCGAACTTTACGATTGATGTGCGCGACCCGGAAACCGTTTTATTCAGCGTGAATGAGCCGTATCCGTTTTGCGCTCGCGATACGGATGGTGTTGTTCAGGGTAATAATTTGGATGCTTCGCAATACACGTTAAGTCAGAATAATACGATAATAGCCATTGCAGACCAATCGCCATTCGTTTTCACAGACCTTGGTGTTGGAGCGTATGATATTGAGGTGAATATTTTATTGACTTCAAATCAGGTATGCACCGGGCAAGATTCATTCGAAATTCTAGCAGATTCAGACAGCATTGATATTTCCGTACAAACACCTCAGCCGGTGTGTGCCAATTCTGAAATGTCTTTCGATGCTGAAGTTTCTTACTTCAACAGTCCGGTTGGTGGTGGTTTCGTAACGTATTGGAATGCTTGCCCCGAATCTGTTGGTTGCCTGGTAGGTGCGACAAATGAAGCTTCCGGTCAAGAGCTAACGATTACCATAAGCCAGGATACAACATTGTATCTGTATGCTCTTGATGTAATTGGTTGTTCTTCTGATACAATTTCCGTAGATGGTAATATTTCATCTGATGTTTTGTTGTTTGTGCAAAACGGACTGGACACCTTGGAGACTTGTCAATATGAGTGCGAAGAATTGTCGGCACTCGCAGCCGGAGGAACAGGAGCCTTGACCATAGAGTGGTACAGACTCGACAATATACCGGATTTGACGCCCACGCTGGTGGCTTCCTCGGATACAACAACGGAGTGTTTTCTGTTTGATGCTATTTACGAGATAGTAGCTTCGGATGGACAGTGCCCCGGCACGAGGGATACCCTTTGGGTCACGGTTCACGACACCCCTGAGCCGATTATGGACGCGGAAGGTTCGGGTGGTTGTTATCCGGACACCATCGGCTTGTCGTACATCCTACTCGATACAAATTACAATGACTTAAGCACGTGTGTTTGGTCGTTGGGTAATGGGTTTCAGTTGTCGTATTGCGGTGACACATCTGCTGTTTACAATGCGCCTGGAACTTTTTATCCTTCGCTTACCATTACTTCTGAGTTTGGTTGTTCTGCCTCGGATACAGTGTCGTCGCCGATTGTTATTCGCAATTATCCGGAGGTTGATTTTACCTGGGATCCACAGCCGGTTGATATTCTTAATCGCAGGGTTCAATTCCAAAATCTAACGGCGGGTGCCGACTCTATCTATTGGAACTTCTACAATGCCGGTGAGAGTTTTGCGCCCAATCCTGTGTGGACGTTTCCTGATATTGAGACTACCAATCCTTACGTGGTGTGCTTAACGGCAGGTAATGAGTATGGCTGTCTGGACACCTTGTGTCAAGATGTTTTTGTCGAGAATATTCTGCAGGTTTTTATACCCAACACCTTCACTCCCGATGGAGACGGCCTGAACGATGTGTTTATGCCGGTCGTAAACGGTGAGTTTCAGGGCAGTCTTCGTTTTTGGGTATTTAATCGCTGGGGCGATACCGTCTTTTACACCGAAGAGGTCGGTAAGGCTTGGACGGGAGGGTATGACGGCGCTTCCTATTACATACAGGACGGCTATTATATGTGGCGGGTAGAAGTCGACTCGCTGGAGACCGGTAAAACGAAGATATATGAGGGCAATGTCTTCATCATTCGATAGCACGAACTGTCATAGTAGCTTTCGCCAACTGCGCTTTTAAAATACAGGGCCGGCATGCTTGAGGCTTGATCCTTCCTTTTATATTTGCAATCCTTGTACTTTAACCTTGAGGAAAAATTAGTCTTACCCATCTTACTTATGAAGAGATATTTACTTCTTACTTGCCTTTTGTCGGTAATCTGTTTGACGGCAGGTGCTCAGGAGCATTATTACACAGCTCCTTACAATGCCCGTTATTCCCGCAATATGACGGAGGAGCAGCTCTACAGCAAGCCCTTTTTGCAAAAGATGTCGAAGCAAGACTGGGTTCGTTTTTCCAAGGATCCACGATTCGACGCAGATCGAGTTGCTCGACTAAAGACCGACTGGAAAAGAGAGCGTCAGCAAAGCCGCAGCCAGCTTAAAACGACACAAACTTCGGGGGAGTCAAATTGTTACTGGGTTGAACCGACTAGTGCATATACGCACCCCAACCCGATACAATGGCCCGGAAGTCCGGGGAATAGCACAGATAATTTCAGCGCACCTATCAACCTCGGTTGGAACTTCAATTTCTTCGGAACGAATTACAATCAGGTCGTTATTACAACGAAGGGAACCGTCGTGCTGGGTAATACCGGATACATTGATTTTACTCCATCAGCATTTCCCGACCCGCTGGGTACTGAAACCAACCAGCAGTATAACCACCTTGCCGGTTTCTGGTCAGACTTCGACTTCGGTGCGAGCGGTGAAATCTATTACCTCTTAACTCCTGAGGCATTGTATATCAACTATATCGACGTTGGGTATTGGCCGAATTTCGACGATAAAACCAATTCGTTTCAAATGATCATTACTCCGGATGGTAGCAACGTGATTGGCGGAGGAAATAACGTTCAGTTCGTATATCTCGATATGCAGTGGGTGAACAGTCAAATTAGCGGTGCTACGGGTGGTTGCGATGCGAACAATAACTTCGCTATTGTTGGAGCCGACCGCTCTTCCGGCTCGCAGCACTATGCGTTCGGTCGTTTCAATCTTTGTAATTCTACAGCATGGGATGGCCCTTATGGTGTGCAGGAAGCGAATGAAGATGGTGTTGACTGGCTTGACGGTCGAGTGATTGAGTTCAATACCGGCGTAACAAACTTTGTTGCCAATCAACCACCCGTTGTGGTGGGCGAAGCATGCGACACCATTACCATGTGTGTCGGAGAATCATTTGATTTTAACCTGGCATTCACCAGCCCGGAATCAAACCAGACAACGAGCATCACCTATACCCCGATACCGGGTTTCACTGCTACGTCAACCACAGGAAATGCAGCTGTTTTGAATAACGCTACGTTTACCGCTACGGCAGCCAACATCGGAGCCAATACAGTAACGATTACAGCAACAGACAGCGGCATACCCGCCGCCACTACAACCAAGACCTATACGTTTTTGGTCGAGGATGTAGAGGCACCGCCGATTGAAATTACGGGGGTTCTCAATATATGTGCGGGGCAGGTTACAGAGCTAACTGCCACGGATGGTTTTGATTCGTATTCGTGGAGCAATGGTTCATCCGGACAGTCGGCAGAAGTTTCACAACCGGGTACAGTTACCGTTGTGGGTGCGTTTGGCTTCTGCTCATCTGTTGCAACGGCTGAAATTGACGTAACACCTTATTTCATACCACAGCTCCAAGGCGGTAATGCCGCCATTGAAATTTGTCCCGGTATAGACACGGTAGTATGTGTGTTGGGTGATTATGCCGAGTATCAATGGCAGATTTCACCAGGTTATGATGGTGAGTTTGTGCCCGGCACACCCCTCGACGAAGCGTGCGCACAGGTAACCGGAAACGTCAATGGTAACTACGAAATTTTGGTAACGGATGAGGCCGGTTGCCAAGGATTCAATATTAAGTTGGTTACGACATCTCCATCAACACCTTGCCCGACGAATGACGATAACAACGGAATTCGTTGCGATGGCTTGCAGGAACTTGACTTCTGCGGATACTCGGTTCCACCTGAAGACAACTTGATAATCTATGCCCTGAGTACGAATCAAAATGGTTGGCAAGGTTCGTTCATTAATATTTACGTTTACCCTGCAGACGGAGGCCCGGTAGAAGAGTACTTCCTCACGTCGTTTGCTGCATTGACGTTGTATGACGACATTTTGATTGGTGCAGGCGATAGCGTTGCGATAGAATATTTCGCTAATGGGAATAACTTCCAAGGCAATTCACTTTGGGTGATTAACTGCGGGCAGACGTCACCCACTATCATTCCGGCGCCTCTCACAACAGGACTTGTTTGGTCGGGAGCATCGACGTGTGTCGCAACCGACTTGGATGGAACATGGACTGTAAATGGTCCCGGAGGTTGGACGTTCTCAGATGCGTCACAAATGACAACTACATGGACCCCCACTCAGTATGGCGTATATGAGTTGTGTTTCAGCAATGCCAATTGTGCATTCGACTATTGCTATGACATTGAATACGCTCAAGCACCCAACATCACGATTACCCCCGGACTTCCTATTGCTTTGTGTGATGCGGAAACAGCAGAGCAGTCGGTAGTGGTGAATGACCCTTCGGGCAATGGAACCATTTCGTGGTCGGGTCCTGGCGTAACCCCTTCTACCGATGGTCTTTCTGCGGTGATGGGACCCTACAACGACTACACGAACGGGACAGTAACTGCTAGCATTACGAATGCTTGCGGAACATTTAGCGACACCTTCAACGTGTCTTATCAACCCGACGTGCCAAATCCGTCGATGCAAGATGTACCGCTGTGTCAAAATGGAAGCGTGACACTTGATCCCATACCATCCAACCAGGATAACGCAGAATTGCAGTATGACTGGAGTCCGGGCAATGAAAGCGGAGCCACGTTGAATGTTACTACCCCGGGTGTTTACACGGTTGTGGTATCGAACGACTGTGATGAGTCCGCCCCTGTTTCGGTGAACGTAACAGGAGTGGTTGCGGCAACGGTTACCTCTGCGCCGGCAGCTTCTGTGCTGGAGTGTAATGCGGATGAAGTGACCTTGACGGTGCTGTATGCAGATGCCAATAACTATAGTGCCTCCTGGAATGGTCCGGTGGACTCTTCAACAGGAACAGTAGCAGCCGATCAGGATGGTCAGTATTGCTATACAGTAACGGATAATTTCGGGTGTAATTCTGAAACAGAAGGATGCGTGACAGTGAATATTTCCGGGGCACCCAACACCTCGTCGGGTAGTAGTGACTTGTTAGCACTTTGTCCGCGCGAGTGTAAAAATCTGGAGGTTATTTCTGACGCTGAAGACGCGTCTGTAACATGGACGACAAGCTGCAGTGGCTTTGTTATTGGTACTTCGGGAGCAGCACTTGATTATTGTGCGGACAACGTGCCATTCAGTTGCTTAGGTGAGGTTGTAACGCTTACGGCCAATATCAGTAACGGCTGTGGAACAGCTCAAGCCACGTGGCAAATTCAATCGAATGCGTGCGAAGTGAAAATACCGAACGTATTCACGCCAAACGGAGCACAAGGAAATGATAGGTTTGAAATAGAAGGATTGGAGAAATACAATGGTGCCGAGTTACAGGTATTCAATCGATGGGGAGATGTCGTGTATGAAAGTACGAACTATCGAAATGACTGGCGTGCAACCGACATGAGTGAAGGAACCTATTGGTATATTCTTAAGTTACCCTACGGAATCAAAACAGAGTACAAAGGATCTGTGCAGATTTTGCGCTAAGAGATATTCTTATAAGGCATAAAAAAGGCTGCGAGCAATCGTGGCCTTTTTCTTTTTCTACCTTCGCCGCGATGAGTAAATTTAAAACAGCCTTTTTCTGTCAGCATTGTGGAAATCAATCGCCCAAATGGTTGGGGAAATGTCCTTCGTGTAATGAATGGAACTCGTATGTAGAAGAAGTTATTCAGAAGCAGGAGGCAACGGCAACGGGCATGAAAGTGGTGCAAAAGGTGAGTAAGCCGAGGCCCATTCACGATTTGGAGTTGGCACAATTACCCCGTTTTCCGATTATTGACCAAGAGTTGAATCGTGTGTTGGGTGGTGGCCTTGTGCCGGGAAGCTTGATATTGTTTGGCGGCGAGCCGGGTATTGGAAAGAGCACACTCATGCTTCAGTTGGCATTGAAGCAGTTGAATCTTTCGGTATTATATGTAAGCGGTGAGGAAAGTGAGGAGCAGATCCGAATGCGGGCAGAGCGTCTGGGGCTTGAAAATCCGCGATGCCTTGTGTTGATGGAAACATCCGTAGAGAACATTTTAATGCACGCTGAAGAATTGAAGCCGGATGTGCTCATCATAGATTCCATACAAACGCTTTCTTCTCAGACCATTGAAAGCTCACCGGGAAGTGTGTCACAAGTTCGCGAGTGCGCTACCCGTATGATGAAGTTTTCGAAGGAAACAAACACGGTTGTTTTCCTGATTGGCCATATAACAAAAGAAGGAACGCTTGCCGGCCCTAAGGTGTTGGAGCACATGGTCGACACGGTGCTGCAGTTTGAGGGCGATCGACATCACATTTATCGGTTGATGCGAACCACGAAAAACCGCTTTGGAAGTACCAATGAGTTAGGTATTTATGAAATGCAGGGAGCAGGTTTGCGCGAAGTCGCAAATCCGTCGGAAATACTGATTCATTCGCAAACCGAAGATCTGACCGGCTCAGCTATTGCGGCTACGCTGGAAGGAGCGCGTCCGCTGTTAGTTGAAATACAAGCGTTGGTGAGCACCGCCGTATATGGGACCCCCCAGCGAAGCACAACAGGTTTTGATGTGCGACGTCTCAACATGTTGCTTGCAGTGTTAGAGAAGAAGTGCGGGTTTCGACTAGCTATGAAGGATGTCTTTTTGAATATGGCCGGTGGTATGCGACTGGAAGACCCGGCCATGGATCTGGCAGTAATCACGGCCATATTATCAAGTAACGCAGAAATTGCTATACCGAAACTGACGTGTTTTGCCGGCGAGGTGGGCCTGAGCGGAGAGATTCGGCCTGTGACGCGCATCGATTCTCGTATTCAGGAAGCAACGAAGCTGGGGTTCGAGGAAATCTTTGTTTCGAAGTATAACAAGGGCTTAGAGGGTTTCTCCAAGAAGATAAAAGTCACACAGGTCGAGAAAGTAGGTGACTTATTCAGCCGAATTTTCGGCTGAGAAGTAGTGTGTTGTTTAGCTCAGGACTCTTGCTGCGAACGAAAAAAGATTTGTGTTCATGACAGTTATCAATTACTTTGGTTTTCCCTTAATGGGATATTAACCAACCGTAAACCTCTAATTATCTATACGATGAAGCAGTTTTTACTGTCAACTTTGTTCTGTGTGTTTGCCTCAATATTAGGCTTGGCACAGGCTCCCGTGAATGATGTGTGTGCGAATGCGATACCTATTACCGTAAATGGAGGTTACATCAGTTGTAACAATTCCAATACAGTGACTAATGCAGCCAACCCCAGTTGTGGAGGTACAACCGGTATCAAAGACATTTGGTATAAGTTCGTTTACACAGGTGGAACAGTGGTTATCGAAACACAACTAGGAACCAATACCGATACGCGAATCGCACTTTATAGTGCTTGTGGCGGAACACAGTTAGGCTGCAACGACGACTTCGGTGGAACTTACCGCTCTTCGTTGTCGTTCACGTGCGCTCAACTAACAGCAGGCAACACCTATTATATTCAGGCCGGTGGTTATAATGCTGTAATAGGAACCTTTACTATGCAGGTTACTGCTAGTGGTATTTTGGGATGTACAGATCCACAGGCAACTAACTACACCGCTTGTGCCACTCAGAACAATGGAACATGCACGTATCCGGTGCTCACATCACAGTTCAACTATGCACCAACAGGCACCAATTGTTTGAACGTTCAGTATACCAACACAAGCTCAGGAAATATCACGGGCTACAATTGGTCATTTCCCGGTGGTAATCCATCATCGTCAACCGCTCAAAACCCGGTTGTGACTTATCCGGCAGGAGGAACTTATTCAGCCACATTAACAGTAACGGATGCGGCCAGCTCAAACACGGCAACCAATAACAATGTCCTGGTTACGACAGGAAGCATTGTAACCGTTGATATTACTCCTGATGCGAACCCAACACAAACTTCATGGAAAGTTTTTGACGTGAACAACGTCGTTGTTGCACAAGGAACTAGTAATGATGCTACTTTCTGCATAAATAGTACCTGCCATCGATTTGAAATCTATGACTCTGCTGGTAATGGTCTTACAGGAACAGGTAACTACAAGGTTTATTTGAATGGTGCATTGGTCTCTCAAGGTGCTCAATTCGGTACTCGCGATATTCGCTATGTAAATTGTCCGGAGGGGACCAGTTGCAATGATCCATTGAATGCTGTTCTCGGATTGAATGAAGTTCCTTTCGACAACTCATGGTATGTTTTCACTCCATCAGTAAATGGTCAATACAGAATTACCACCTGCGGCTACGCAGCTTGCGACACGCGTATTTGGGTATATGACTACTGTATCATGGCCAATTTCGACAACACGAACGAAGCAACTTACACCTATAATGACGACTTCTGTGGTGTTCAAGCACAGGCAGATGTTTTCATGACAGGTGGCAACACGTATTATGTGCGTGTTGGAAGTGGCGGAGCATGCGCAGGAAGCAGCTACGATGTGTTCTTTGAATATGTCGGCCCTGTGACAGGTTGCATGGATATTTTGGCGTGTAACTACCAGCCACTAGCTAGCGCAGCAGGTCCGTGTTACTACAACGGTGATCCGAACTGCTCTGGCTTGGGACCTGACCTTTTCATGGATCAGCCTGCACTGTTCAGCTCGTTGACGTCAACCACCCTAACCAATGGCGATGCATGTTTGGTTAATGAAGGTTGTTTGCAGAGCAATGCCGGTACACGTCAAATTCTGCGATTCACTACACGCATTGCGAACATCGGAACGCAGGATTATTTCATCGGCGTGCCGAATGCTTCGAATTCACAGTTCACCTTCGACCCATGCCACAATCACTACCACTATGCGGGTTACGCGGAGTATTTGCTCTTCGACTCGAATGGTAATTTGATGCCGAACATTGGCTTCAAGAATGGTTTCTGCGTACTCGACTTGTCTTGTCCGGCAGGAATTTCAGCTCAATACTCTTGCGGAAACATGGGTATTACTGCGGGTTGTGCCGATATCTACTCTTCAAGCTTGACTTGTCAGTGGATTGATGTGACGGGAGTACCTGCAGGAACGTATTATCTGGTGATTCGCACAAACTGGGATCAGGATCCTGACCAGAATGGTCGTTATGAGTTGCGCTACGATAACAACTATGCTCAGGTATGCATATCGTTTGGCCGTGATGCCAACAACAACATCATCAACTTTACGAAAAACATTGCCACTTGTCCTGCTGTAGAAGACTGCTTGGGTATTCCTTTCGGTGATGCACAAACTGACTGCGCAGGAAACTGCCCAGGAACAGTATTGAGTGGTGATGTAAACAACGATGGTTACCTTACTCCACAAGATGAGCACTTGTATGGTGAAGCTGCTGTAAACGGTGGCATTGCGGTGAGTGCTTGTACAGACTTAAATGCCGATGGTGAAATCACGATTGCGGATGCATCTTACCTAGGCCAGTGTATTCACCAGCAACAAGACGCAGGCGTTCCGCCACTTCAATACGAATCATGTGGTTGGGATCCGGAAATTCAAGATCCTGAAAACGTTACAATCGGTCTTGCTAACTTGAACACAACGAATTCAACATTCGACATTGTAGTGAGCAATCCACAGAATGAATTGTGGGCGCTTCAGTTTGACATCAGCGGTGCGGTTATAACAGGTGTTCAGAATCTATTGCCGACCACTACTTGGGGTGCACACATTCACTTCGATGGAAACACAATTGCTGTAACGAGCGAAGGAAATACGAAAGTTCCTACATACACCAATGCAACAGCTATCCTTCGAGTGACCTATTCGTCATTGAGTGGTAGCACTGTTTGTATTAGCAACATTATCGATGCATTGAACGACTTCAATCACAACGTACTTGCTACGATTGGTTCGTGTGTGGGTGTTGCTTCACAGGTGGTTGCAAACTTTACAGCTTCAGCCACTAGTGTTTGCCAAGGAGCTTCAGTAACCTATACCAACACTTCATCAGGAGCAACTTCGTATAGTTGGTCTTTCCCCGGCGGAACTCCTTCAACCAGTTCCGCAGCAAACCCTGTAGTTGTGTATAGCACTCCAGGTACTTATAACGTAACGCTTACAGCATCGAATGCGAGTTTTTCAGATAATGAAGTGAGAAACGGATTTATCATCGTTGGACAAAGCGCAACGTGGTATCGCGATGCAGATAACGACGGTTATGGTAATGCCGGTAATACTGTTTCGGCTTGCACGGCTCCTGCCGGTTATATTGGTGTTGCCGGTGACTGCAACGACAACTCATCTGCCGTTCGTCCGAATGCGACAGAGGTTTGTAACAATATTGACGACAACTGTGTTGGCGGAATAGATGAAGGATTTGATGTCGACAATGATGGATTTACCACTTGCGAAGGCGATTGCAACGACAACAGTTCTATCGTATTTCCGGGTGCATTCGAAATTTGTAACACGGCTGATGAAGATTGCGATGGAAGTATCGACGAAGGTTATGATGCGGATAATGACGGTTATACCTCTTGCGGTGGTGACTGCAACGACAACAATGGCGCTATCCGCCCGAATGCGGTTGAGACATGTAACACCGCTGATGATGATTGCGATGGTTTGGTAGACGAAGGTTTCGATGCAGACAATGACGGCTACACCTCATGTGGTGGTGACTGTAATGACAATAACGCTGCTATTCGTCCGAATGCAACGGAAGTCTGCAATGGCGTCGATGATAACTGTAATGCATCTATCGACGAAGGCTTCGACGTGGATGGTGATGGATTCACCACTTGCGAAGGCGACTGTAACGACAATAACATCAACATCAACCCGGAGGCTTCTGAGGTGTGTTCAAACTTTACCGACGACAACTGTTCGGGCGTGGTGAACGAGGGTTGTTGCAATGTGACGCTCAGCTCATCAGCGACTAGCACAACATGTGCGGCCATTGCCAATGGATCGATTAACTTGACGGTATCGAATGGCACTGCACCGTATAGCTATGTGTGGAGCAATGGAGCAACTACGGAAGACATCAGTAATCTGGCAGCCGGCACATATTCGGTAACGGTGACTGATTTTTACGGTTGCACAGCTTCAAGATCTGTTTCTGTTACCAATGGCACCGGAGGGGCACCTGCCACTCCAACGGCTATCAACGGAGCGTATGGCGTATGCCGCAGTTCAACAGGGAACATATTTACCACTCCTTCAGTAACAGGAGCAACATCTTATCAGTGGACACTTCCTACGGGTGCTACAGGTAGCTCTACTACCAATAGCATAACGTTGAGCTTTAGCTCTACTTACAATACGGGTAACTTAAGCGTGCGTGCTATTGGTCCTTGCGGAACAAGCGCTGCATTTACGCGCTCTGTTGTTGCTAATACAGCAGTGCCGGCTTCACCTGCATCGATTACAGGTGCGTCGTCAGGAGTATGCGCAGGTTCTACGCAGACGTATACATGCGCTGCGGTAACAGGGGCTACAAGCTATCAATGGACTGCACCAACCAATGCTACGGTTGTATCGGGACAGGGAACTCAAACAGTGACTGTTTCTTATGCTTCTAACTTCGGCACAAGCGGCTCTTTGAGCGTTCGTTCACAGAATTGTTTTGGGTTGAGCACCGCTCGTACGTTAACCGTGTACAGCATACCTGCTACGCCTGGTGCCATTAGCGGCACAGCAGTGAACGTGTGTCCCGGATCTGTTCTTACTTATACGATTGCCGGAGTTCCCGGAGCAACCAGTTATGTGTGGACAGGCCCTGCTAATACAACAATTTCTTCGGGTCAGGGAACGACATCTATCTCGTTGACTATGGGCGCCGCGTTCACCGGTGGACAAGTTACAGTGCGTGCTGTCAGCAGCTGCGGCCAGAGTGCACAGCGTACTTTCTCATTGTCTGTTAACCCTTCAGCACCATCTGCCATAGTGGGTCAGACTTCGAATCTGTGCGGAGGAGGACAATACACGTATTCGATTTCACCGGTTAGCGGAGCAACCAGTTATCTGTGGACCGTGCCAACCGGTTGCACAATTGTTACTAACAGCGGAACTTCTATTGTAATGAATGTGCCGAGTACATTTACTACAGGAACCCTCAGTGTTCGAGCATACAACATGTGTAATGGAAGCGCTATTCGAACAGCATCACTTACACGTTTGCCGTCAACACCTGCCAGCATCGCGGGTCCGGTCAGTGTATGTCCGAACCAAGTGGGAGTGAATTTCACAACACCTGCAGTAAGCGGTGTTACGCAGTCATGGACGGTTCCAACAGGTGTAACACTAACGGCAGGTCAGGGCACCACAGGCATTACGTGCACATGGGGCACCGCAGCAGGCAGTGTATCTGTGCGAGGAGTCAACGCTTGCGGTCAATCAAGCGCTCGTAGTTTGTCTGTTTCTCTTGCTACATGCATAGAAGACACAGGCAGTTCTTTGATACGTGGCTTCGAATTGGAAGCATACCCGAATCCAAGCAACGGATCTTTCGTGATTCGAGCCAATGAAGCGGGTGATTACTATTTAATGAATAGTCTTGGTCAAGTTATAGAATTGGTGAAATTGAATGCAGCGAACAATTTCCGATATGAAATCGGTGGGTTGAGTGCAGGTATCTATTTCATCAACGGAAATGTCAACGGAACTGCTATTACAGAGCGAGTAGTGGTAACCGGAAACTGAAAATGAAATGAATGAAATTGAGAAGGGCCGCTCAGCGGCCCTTTTCTTTTTTACAATGTTCCTAGTAAATAAAGAATCTCGATTTCTTGCAGTTTCAGTTGTGTTGAAATTTCACTTTCCTGGACACGCAAATCGAATAATTGTTGCTCGCGCGTATTGATGAGAAACACGCTGCTTTCGCCCGAGTTGAATTTCTCACGTTCTGCATCGAGCAGGCGTTGCATGTTGCTTACGTTGCTTGAGACGTTTGTGAGCTGAAGTCGCAGAAGTTCAAGTTGACGAATAGCGGCGAGAGCTTTATTTCGAATTACCGTTGTTTTCTGCAAGGCCTCTAACTCGAGTTCTTCGATTTTGATACGTGTAATCCCCAGTTCCCCTTTTGCTTTTCGCATCAGAATGGGCCAAGAAATTTGTGCGCCCCACTTGTAGTTATTCAGCATCAATATGTCGCTAGCGGGTTCTGTAGCTTCACTAAGCGCGTTGTACTGAAGGTTCACAACAGGCTTCATCAACTCTTTCTTCCAACGCTCTTCTGCGCGCAGTTGCTCGAGCATGGGTGTAAATTTCAGGAGCTGCGGATTGGTTGAAGCCAAGCTGTTGGTTCTGTCGGCGAGTACGTTTGTATTGATCAATGCCTCATCGAATAAGATTTCCTTTTGAGGTATTGTGTTTTTGATTGATTCCAAGGGAATGAAATTCAGTTCATTTTCCTCCCAAAGGTGTGATGTTAAGTCGAATGATTCTTTGGCCCACTTGGCCTCGGCTGATTGATACTTTTGTTTTCTGTTCTGAACCTGTATAGCTGTTTCCAGGGTATCAACAGAAGCGATATCGCCAGCCAGAAAACGGTTTTTTGTGTCTGTCAATCGCTGCTCTGCAATGGCAACCCACTCACGGTGAATGTCGAGCACTTTTCTGCTCATCCACCATTCCCAATATTGCTTGTAGGCATCGTAGCGCAAATCCTGTTTCAGCCGATTTTGTTCAATGACAGAATAGCGTTGATACGCTTCAGCCTGGCGCATTTCTGTGCGGCTTTTATCTGTAATTAAACCCTGACCTAAAGGCACTGCAATACCGGCGTTGATCAGACCACCGTTTGGCGTTGTTTCCTCTGGGCTGACGTAAGTGCCATTGGCATTTTCGAAGCTCGATTTTAGAATGAGGGGTGCACGAAGAGGCACATCTACGCCAACATAGGTTTGGTTATAGTATTCAGTGGACTTGAAGAATTTGTTTTGATGCGTGGCAGAAATCTTCGGGTCGAAGGCACCTTTTGCCTTGGTAATTTCTTGTTGTCCTTTTTCTACGCTCAAGTCGGCCATGCGCAATGCGGGGTGGTTATTGAGCATCACCTTGAACGCATCATAGGTGAGTACCTCTTCGCTTTGAGCGTGAATCTTCCAGCTGAAAGAAGCCGACACCAGGAGGGCAATCAGTTTTATGTGAACTGAATGATTATTTCTTCTCCTTGACGTCATCGGCTTTGTAGTAGTTGGGTGGGAATCCATTGAACTGTCGCCATAGTTCGTAGCCTAGTGGCACATCATTCAGCAAGGCCATACCATGGGCACCGGCGCCCACGCGAATGCCGGAAGGCCAAGGAACGTCATTAGGGTCAGGCGCAACGAGTATACGATACTCGCCTTGGCTATTTGTGAAGTTATCGATGGCGACTACAACACCTCCGTACGTTCCGGCAGAGGCACCTGGCCAGCCGCTGAAAACGAAAGCAGGCCAACCATCAAAAATGAATCGCACTTTTTGGCCTTTGGAGAGCAAGGGATAATCAATGGGTTTGACCATGAGCTCTACGGCAAGCTCATAATTGGCGGGCATGAGGCTGACAATTTCTTCACCATCTTTAATCGTTTCACCAACCCCTGTTTTGATCGCGCGTGTTATATATCCATCGGCCGGTGATGTGATGAAATAGAAGCCGCTTCGCTGGGTGTAACCGGCAAACTGGCTTTGAAGCTTTGTCACTTGTGCCTCGGTATCATACAACATACTCATGGTCGAGAACTTGTCGCTTTCTGCCTTGGAAACTTTATCGCGGTAATCTTGTGAAATTGTATTCAGTTCGGTGCGAGCATTGGTGAGTTCTTGTCGAGCAATGAGTAGTTTGTTTTCTGTTTCCATTTGTTTCGCCCGGGCGTTTTGATAAGCCACCTCGCGCTGCTCAAGTTCAGTTTCTGATTTCAGTCCTTTTTCGAACAGTGATTTGAATCGCTCATACTGGTCACGGGCAATCACCGCGTTACCTTTCACCACATTAAAGTCCATGCTGTCGCTCTGAACTTTTAGTATCGACTGCTTGATTTTGAGTTCCTGCTGACTTCGCTTCAGTTTTGCGCTTTCGTTGAGAGCGTCAATTTGTCGATCCAGCGCTGCGACTTTTTGCATGTATCCCGATACGCTTGATTCTTTGCTCTTTATTTGATCTTCGACGTTAATGAGTAGATTCGGATCGAAGTAGTCGTCTTTGATTTCGGAGATGCGCATAATTGTATCACCGGTTTTGACTAAATCACCCTCGCGCACGTACCATTGTTCTATTTTACCTGGAATGATGGTTTGAATCGCTTGAGGGCGTTGGTCGGGACGGAGCGATGTAAGTCGGCCGTTTCCGCTAATGTTTTGAGTCCAGGGCAAGCATAGTAGCACAATGAGAACGCCGAGCAGGACAAAGAGCGAACGCTTCAGCACTCGGTTGTTTTTAGTGGTGGAAAGCTTGCGAAACGAGGTAAAATCGTCTTGCTTGATTTTTCCGTTTATGGCTGAGTCCGAAAGTTCGAGCATGTGCGATAGTTTAAGCTTTTTGCATGGTTACGACTCTACCGGTCAATTGATGAACAGCCGGGTTGTTGCTGATGATTAAAATGGTCGCCTGCGGGAATTCGCGCAAAATGTTGTGAAGAATTTCCATGCGTTCATCGGGTAAGATTGCCTGAAGGTTGTCTTCCATTAAGATGAGGTGAGGGTTGCCAACGAGACAACGTGCGAGAACCAACTTGCGCAAGATTCCTCCCGATAAAATTTTTCCTTCCGGGTCAATCATTGTATGATAACCTTCCGGCATGTGTGTAATGCTGTCGTGCAATTTCACCAGTCGCGCCGCCTCCATCACTTGGTTTATATCGATGTGTTTTCTTCCGCAGGTAATGTTCTCCACGACGGTTCCTTTGAAGACCCCTTGATCGGCGAAGTTCTCTCCGGTGATTTCACGCAGCGTAACGAGGTCGATGTTTTCCAGAGGCAATCCATTCACGGTGATGCTGCCCTGAAACCCCGCGAAATATCCCGTGAGTAGTTTCATCAGGAGCGTTTTACCACTGCCGTTTCCACCCGCCACACATACTCGTTCTCCCGGCATGATTTCCAGATTGAAATTGTGGATGACGGGGGAGTTGGCGTCTGAGAACGTGTAGGATAGATTGTCAATTTTTACGTGAATGCCTTGTTTTTTCAAGGTTTCCCGGACGTCAATACCACCTTCGCGTTCCAGTTGAATATCGGTAATGCTGCCGATTTTATCGAGTGCTGTGAGAACGTCGTACACAGTGCTCATGTTGAGAATGACTTTTTCTACGTTGCCGATAATCATCAGAATTACGATTTCGGCAGCTACAAATTGCCCGATGTTGATTTGTCCGTTGATGACCAGAATACTTCCGGCGATAATGAGGCTTGCGGCAAGAATGATTTTGAAAAGAACAAGAACCTTGTACTGCGTAACAAGAATAGAGAAGTGGCGTTTACGGGCATCGAGGTACTTCGAGGCGTGATAATCGGTTTGCTCGAGAGGCATCGACGTGATGCCGCTTAGTTTAAACGTAGTGAATGTGCGAGAGAGTTCTTCGAGCCAATGGGCTACAGCAAATTTGTGCTTGCTTTCTTCGAGACTGCTGTCAAGCCCTTCTTTACCGGTGAGTTTGAAGATGGCCGCAATGAGCAGTATGAGAATGAGACCAAGGAGAATGAAGAGGGGGTGGTAGAAAGAGAGAAGGATTAGTCCGAAAATAATCTGAATGGCTGCTGTGGAGAAATCGAGAAGAAGCTTGGATATTCCTTTCTGTACGGTCATGATTTCGAAGAAGCGATTCATGACCTCCGGGAAGTACTTGGATTTCACAGAGTCGAAGGAAGCGCGCGGCAGTCGATAGGCAAAGTCGAAGGAAGACCTCACAAACAAGCGCTGTTCGATTGCTTCGGTGATGGCCATTTGGCGCAGTTGAAGAAGTCCGTTGAAGAACACACCCAGTATCACGAAAACAACGAGTACTATCCAGGAGGCACGTAACTCACCCGCCTGAAGCAGGTTGATAATGGCTTGAATGCCGAGGGGTAGGGTAAGATTGACCATCCCCTGAAACAGGGCGAAGATGTAGACGTTCCTTATTTCGGATCGTTCAGATTTTACCAAACGCCAAAGGCGTTGCAAAGGACTAATTTGACTCATATACAGGGATAGTGTCAGAATTTCAGCCCGATGTGCTCATTCAGCAAGCAAATGCGTTGGCTTTTCGGGCGCAATGATACTTAAAGCATCCGAATGGGGGCAAAGTTCACCCAATTGAGGTGAGTTTCCTTAGGAAAATTTAATGATTACGCTGTCAATAACATGGGCGGCATCCTCGCATTTATCCGTGGCGTTTTCCAGAAAGCTTATCACTTCCTTGGTTTTTAGGATAACCATTGCATCCGTTTCGTTTTTGAAGAGGTCAGCGATGGTGCTATTCATGATCTTGTCGGCTTCGTTTTCCAGCGTGTTGATGGTGTAGAGGTGTGCCTTCACTTTGCGAACGTTGCGCAGGCTGCGCATTTCGCGCACCGCACTCTGTAGTTCTATAGCAGAAAGGGTAATGATTTCAGCCAACCGAATCATTGCCGGGCTTATTTGATGCACCTTGTAAAGATCAAGGCGTTTGGAAGTACCATAGATATAATCAACCACATCATCGATGGCGATGGCCAGCGCATGAATGTCTTCGCGATCGAACGGAACTATAAACGTGTTGCCCGTTTCACGCATAATGGCGTGGGTAATTTCGTCGCCCTGCTTTTCGAGCAGGTTGATGGTTTCAAAGGATTGAATTCGGGTAACCGAGTCGGCTTTGAGTGCATTTTCAAGAACCTTGGCAACTTCCACCAAGTTGTTGCATGCTTGGTCGAATAAAGGGTAGAACAATTTGTCCTTAGGCAATAATGCCTGAAATATGAAGTCGATAGAGCGTTTCACAAGAGGTTCTTCTTCTCGCGAATTACGATGTTCTGTTTCGTCGGTAATCAAAGCCATTTAGGATTTAGGGTAAAAATGAGAATCTCTTAACACAAAACTAACAAACGAACCAAGCCGGGTTGCGCAACTTGGCAGTAACGCGACGTAATCCCATTTTCGTAATTGACCCTCGAAAAATTAAAAACCTGCTAATCAGTTGATTGTTTCGACGAGATGAAGAGCGAAAGTGCTTTGCATAACAATATGGTAACATAAAGGAAAGGCAGTGTTCTTATACAGCGGGTTCTTTTGCTGAAATCGTTTACGCGTATGAATTTGTTTAAAATGTTCGCACCGAAGTCGGGTGATTTTTTCGACTCTTTCGCTCAATCAACCCGCAATTTGGTTGCGATGTCTCAAAAATTCAAGCAACTATTGGATGCGAAGGAAGGCGATAGAGATGGTATTGTAAGAGAGATACACGACTTGGAGCACGTAGGCGACCAAATCACGCATAATCTCTTTATTCAGCTGAGTGAAAATTTCATTACTCCATTCGACCGAGAGGATATTCACTATTTGGCTACCTCGCTGGATGATGTGGCTGATTTCATTAACGGCACCGCTTCGCGAATTTCGCTATATCAATTGAAGGAAATCGATCAGGTGATGCATGGATTGGCCAGTGTGTTGTCGCGTCAGGTAGAGGAAATAGACAATGCAATACAGAACCTGCGAAACATGAAGAATGCTCAGCGGGTAAGAGAAGCCATTGTGCGTATCAATGATTTGGAGAATGAAGCTGACAGCATTTTCGACTTGGCTATAGCGCGCTTGTTTTCAGAAGAAACAAATGCGATTGAAATGATTAAGAAGAAGGAAATTCTTTCTGTATTGGAGACCGCCACTGACAAGTGCGAAGACGTAGCCAATGCGATTGAATCGATTTTGGTGAAGAACTCATAAAAGCGCCCTATGGAATACTCAATCTTGCTTATTTCAGTCATAGCGCTGGCTCTGATATTCGACTTCATCAATGGTTTTCATGATGCGGCGAATTCGATTGCGACGGTTGTTTCAACGAAAGTGCTTACCCCTTTTCAAGCGGTGGTTTGGGCGGCGTTTTTCAATTTCGTTGCCTTCTTCATTTTCAAAGATCACAGTGTAGCCACCACCATTGCCAAGTCGGTGAAGGAAACCTACATCACGGCAGCCAATAATCCCTTGGCCATGATATTTTCCGGACTGCTGGCCGCTATTACATGGAACCTAATCACGTGGTGGTATGGCATTCCTTCCTCCTCGTCTCACACGTTGATTGGAGGATTTGCAGGAGCGTTTTTAGCCGCCTTCGGTTGGAAGGCCATTAACGGAGGCATTATCATGGCTACTGCCATATTCATTTTTGTGGCGCCCATAGCGGGTATGCTTATGTCGTATTTGATTTCGGTTTGGTTTCTCAATTCGTTTCGAAAGGGACCTTTCATGAAGATAGTTTCGCTGACGATTATAACACTCGTCGTTTTCGCTGTTTACAGTGCACTCGAGTTCAAGCGTGATTTTAACGGAGGAAGCTCCTATACGTTATTATTCGAAGAAAATCTGTCAAAGGATGACGTGAAAAAGCTGCTGACCATCAAGGACGATGAATTAAAGGAGTTCACGCCTTCTGTTAGCATGGCGAGCAACTCGGAAGATGCGTCGGAAGCCCGCTATATCGCTCGCTTCGATTACCTGAAAAAGAGTGGAGAGACCGCGGAGAACGGCGCTTTGACAGCGGCCATTATTCAACGATTGGAGTCTGAAAAAAAGGAGTATACCATAGAAGAGTCTCACCGAATTACGGAAGCTTCTGCAGATCGTTACGACGCATCCAACCTCAAGAGCAGTTTTGAACCCTATTGGATGAAAGTGATTTTTCACGGCTCGAATTTCAAGTGGATTTTACTTGGATTCATTGTGTTGGTGATGGGGGTGTTCACCCTGTTCCTCAGTTCGATGCACAACTCGAGGGCCAATTCATCATTCAAGAAGTTGCAATTGTTCTCTTCTGCTGCATTCAGTGTGGGGCATGGAGGCAATGATGCGCAGAAGGTGATGGGTATTATTACCGTTGCTCTGATGGCCGGAGGACAGATTACAAGTTTGAAGGATATGCCCAACTGGGTGCCACTTTCCTGTTA
>CANIAA010000005.1 GCA_947465255.1 Flavobacteriales bacterium
AAAGCTCCGCTGGTGCCGGTAAACCACCCGTATTTGAACGAAAGTGAGAACCATTCGATATAAGAAATTGTTGTTTTAGAGAACAGGAGTAAAACGAAGAGAAATGAAACTACTGATCATTCTGGTAATTGTTTTAGCGATCATCGCCATCGTACAATTGACCAAAGTCTATGAATTTACGCGTGCATTGCGTAAATCAAAGGAAGAAGAAATTTCACCGGCCGACAACAAGCTCAATGCGAACTTGATGGTGGTGTGGATGCTTGTATTCTTTATTGGAACGCTCTACCTGTATGGCCGTTATGGCGATTATTTGCCTGAGCCTGCGTCGGAACACGGAAAAGATGTGGATTGGTTGATGAGCGTAAACATCTGGATGATAACCGTGATGTTCTTCATCATGAATGCCATGCTTTTCTTGGTTGCATGGAAATATCAGTACAAGAAGGATCGCAAAGCCCGCTTCTTCGCTCATGACAATCGCTTGGAAATGGTTTGGACCTTAATTCCAGGTGTTGCTATGGCCTTCATTATTGTATTCGGTTTGATTACTTGGAATAAGATTACAGGCCCAGCATCTAAAGACGCTATGCAGGTTGAATTGTATTCAAAGCAATTCGGCTGGATTGCTCGCTATTCCGGTGCGGATGGAGAGTTTGGCGCAGCCAATTACAACCTCATCAGCTCTGCAAACGAAATGGGTCTTGTTTCGAAGGATTTGATTGCAGCGAAAATTCAAGAGCTTGACAAAGACATAGAAGCATTGAAGGCTCAATTGGATGAGAATGAGAAGCTTCCTGTTATGCCCGAGAGCTACGTGGAAACATTGGAAGACAAAATCTACCGACTCGAGCGCCACAAGCAGCGTATCCTTGACTTGGGAGAGTTCAAAGAACCAAGCGGAAAGAGCAACTGGGAGACCGGTGCTGATGACCAGATTGTGAAAGGTGAAATGCACATACCGGTGGGAAAAGAAGTTGAGTTCGTGTTCCGTTCACAAGACGTAATTCACTCTGCCTATATGCCGCACTTCCGTGCTCAAATGAACACCGTTCCCGGTGTACCTACTCGCTTCAAAATGACTCCAACCATTACAACTAAGGAGATGCGTGGTAAGTTGGGCGACGATAAGTTTGACTACATATTGCTTTGTAACAAAGTTTGTGGTAACGCCCACTTTAACATGCAGATGAAAATTGTTGTTGAATCGCAGGAAGAATATCTTGCATGGATAGAAAAGCAAAAAACTTTCGCAGGGGAGCCTGCAACGGAAGCCGCGCCGGCAGAAGGAACTGAGGCTCCAGCCGACACTACCAAGAATGCTATGATGCCTGCTGCTCAGGCTAGTTTAAAGACGACTCGTTAAACAAGAGATAAAATTTAAAGTACAAGAACGATGGGAAATGCAGAACACACCGCTCATGATCACAGCCACGATCACGGGCACGCACATCACCACGAAGAATCATGGGTTTCGAAATACATCTTCTCGCAAGACCATAAGATGATTTCCAAGCAGTTCCTGATCACAGCCATTGTTATGGGTGTTATTGCGGTTATGCTTTCCATATTCTTCCGTTTGCAGTTGGGTTGGCCGGGCGAGAAGTTTCAGATTCTGAACTTCTTCTTGGGTGACAAGTGGGCGCCGGACGGATTGCTTGACAAGAATGCTTATCTCGCTATGGTGACCATCCACGGTACTATCATGGTGTTCTTTGTATTGACAGGTGGATTGTCAGGGACCTTTGCGAACCTTCTCATTCCATTGCAAGTAGGAGCCCGCGATATGGCAAGTGGCTTCCTGAACATGTTGTCATATTGGTTTTTCTTGTTGTCAAGCATGATCATGGTGGCATCTCTCTTCGTTGAAGGTGGAGCTGCCAGTGGTGGTTGGACAATTTATCCTCCGCTTTCAGCACTCCCTCAAGCAATGCCAGGCTCAGGAACGGGTATGACACTTTGGTTGATTTCAATGGTGTTCTTCATTGCTTCTTCTTTGTTGGGGGGCTTGAACTATATCGTTACCATCATCAACCTTCGTACAAAGGGAATGAAGATGACGCGTCTGCCATTGACCATGTGGGCATTATTTGTAACCGCAATCCTCGGTGTATTGTCATTCCCGGTATTGGTTTCAGCAGCAGTGTTGTTGTTGATGGACCGTAGCTTCGGAACAGCGTTCTACTTGTCTGATATATTCATTCAAGGCGAAGCTCTCGACGTAACAGGAGGTTCACCATTGTTGTTCCAGCACTTGTTCTGGTTCTTGGGTCACCCTGAAGTTTACATCGTACTCTTACCTGCTTTGGGTATCTCTTCAGAAGTGATTTCAACCAATTCACGTAAGCCGATTTTCGGATACAAGGCGATGGTGGGATCTATCCTTGCAATCGGTTTCTTGTCGTTCATCGTGTGGGGTCACCACATGTACATCACCGGAATGAATCCCTTCCTCGGTTCTGTATTCGTGTTCACTACGCTGTTGATTGCCATTCCTTCTGCAGTGAAGGCCTTCAATTACATCACAACATTGTATCAGGGTAACATTCGCTTCACCCCTGCGATGTTGTTCTCGATTGGTCTTGTATCGACCTTCGTAACTGGTGGTTTGACGGGTATCATCCTCGCTGACTCAGCACTTGATGTGAACGTGCACGACACTTACTTCGTAGTAGCTCACTTCCACATTGTAATGGGTATGTCGGCTATCTTCGGTATGCTCGCCGGTATTTATCACTGGTTCCCGAAAATGTATGGCCGTATGATGAATACCAAGCTCGGGTATGTTCACTTCTGGTTTACCCTTGTGTGTGGTTTCGGTGTATTCTTCCCGATGCACTTTGTGGGTATGGCTGGTGCGCCTCGTCGTTATTACGATTATTCAGAGTTCCCATTCTTGGATTGGGTTATGGATTTGAATCCGATTATTTCAGTTTTTGCTATCGTAGGTGGAGCAGCTCAATTGCTCTTCTTGTTCAACTTCTTCCATAGCATGAAGTATGGCCAGGTTGCAACACAGAACCCATGGGCTTCTAACACGCTCGAATGGACAACTCCGGTGAAGCACATTCACGGTAACTGGCCGGGTGCAATTCCGGAGGTACACCGCTGGGCTTACGACTACAGCAATCCGGATCATGAAGAGGATTTTGTGCCTCAAGTGGTTCCAATGAAACCAGGTGAACACGCGCATTAATAAGATGCATATAAATACAAGACCCGCTCTCGCAGCGGGTCTTTTTTTTAACCATAACTTTGCTACATGCGGTTTTCTGTATTTGTGATTGTGTTCGTTTTACTGAGTGTTTGCGCATCGTCACAAACATTTAATCTCAGTGATTCGCTGCGGCATGTTTTCAGACAACGTGTTACACCTAGCTTCAAATTCGACACACGCAATTCATTTATCACCGGCAACGCAACAAAGGTTTATGGAATAAAGGCCGGAGTCAATTTTGGCAAGCGCCTTAGCGTGGGGCTTGGCTATAATTTTATTGGCACTGAATTGCAGGAGACTATCGTAGTTAATGAGAAGTATGTATCGGCTGATATAAGAATGAATTATCTAGCTCCGTTTATTGAATACAGCTTTTATCAGCGAGGTCCTTGGGAGCTAGTCACTCCCATACAGATTGGTGTTGGAAATAGTTTTCTCCAGTACTCGACAGAAGAAGGTCAGCGAGTGCTCAATAAAAGTAGGGTCATCCTGTATGAACCGGGAATGGCCTTCGAATATAAAATAATGAAAATGCTTGGGGTGGGCGTAGGTTTAGGATACCGCATTATGCTCAAGAACAACCGTGGCATAGAGCAACAATTCACTTCTCCTGTGTATGCGTTGCGCGTAAGGTTGATATTTGACGAACTTTATCGGCGTTATAAGGATTATAGTGAGACCGAAGAGACTAAGCAGTAATCATCATGAGCGACTCATTTAACATACACGAAGAGGCCGAGAGCCCCGAGAGGGATTATGATCGTGTGTTGCGACCGAAAACCTTCGACGATTTTACGGGTCAGCGACAGGTTCTCGAGAATCTCGAAATTTTTGTCAAGGCAGCAAAGCTCCGCGAAGAGTCGCTAGATCACGTTTTATTGCATGGCCCTCCCGGTTTGGGAAAAACCACGCTGGGGTATATCATTTCTAACGAAATGGGAGTCAACATTAAAACGACCTCAGGACCGGTTCTTGATAAGCCGGCTGATTTGGCCGGGTTGCTAACAAATCTCGAGAATAACGACATTCTTTTTATTGATGAGATACATCGCTTAAGTCCTGTGGTGGAGGAATACCTCTACTCAGCCATGGAAGACTTCTGTATAGACCTGGTGATCGATACGGGTCCTAACGCACGTTCTGTACAAATCAAGTTGAATCCGTTTACGTTGATTGGTGCAACCACGCGGAGTGGTTTGCTGACAGCCCCGCTGCGCGCGCGATTCGGTATTAATGCCCGTCTTTCCTACTACGATTCTCGCACGCTCACAGATATTGTTCAGCGCAGCGCCGACATCTTGAATATGGAAATTCTGGAGGACGCAGCTTTCGAAATTGCTCGCAGAAGTCGCGGTACTCCGCGTATTGCGAATGCTTTATTACGACGTGTTCGTGATTTCGCGCAGATCAAGGGAAATGGAAAGTGCGACTTGGAGATTACTCAATTTGCATTGAATGCGCTGAATGTCGATACGCACGGTTTGGATGAAATGGACCACAAGATTTTGTTTACCATTATCGATAAATTTAATGGCGGACCGGTTGGCTTGAATACAGTGGCTACCGCTGTAGGTGAAGACTCCGGAACCATCGAAGAAGTGTATGAGCCATACCTTATTCAAGAGGGATTCATCATGCGCACTCCACGCGGGCGTCAGGTTACGGAACAGGCCTACAAGCATCTTGGCAAGTTGAAAGGAAGTCGTTCTGGAGAATTGTTCTGATGGCTACGCAGTTGGATTTGCGCGCGTCAGAAAATGCGCAACTGATTAAGAAACTCGCAGTGGATTTAGGGTTTTCTTTTTGCGGCATCTCAAAGGCTGATTTTCTGCGGGAAGAAGCTCCGCACCTCGAAACATGGCTGAACAAGGGGATGCATGGCGAAATGGCTTACATGGAAAACCATTTCGACATGCGTCTCGACCCCAGGCTGCTTGTGCCCGGAGCGAAATCGGTTGTTTCTTTTCTTTTCAATTATTTTCCGGATCCTCAACACTCTATTGCAGCCGGTGCATTGAAGGTTTCGAAGTATGCGTGGGGCGAAGACTACCATTACGTTGTGAAAGACAAACTGAAGTTGCTCATGGAGCAATTGACTGAACAAATTGGCGATGTTGAAGGCCGTGCTTTTGTTGATTCGGCTCCGGTGCTCGATAAGTCCTGGGCCAAGAAAAGCGGTTTGGGATGGATAGGAAAAAATGCAAACCTGATCAACAAGAAACAGGGGTCTTTTTTCTTCATCGCTGAATTGATTATTGACTTGGAACTGGAGCCTGATGGCCCGGTTACGGACCATTGTGGAACGTGTCGCGCATGCATAGATGCTTGTCCAACCGATGCGATTGTGGAGCCCTATGTGGTGGATGGCAGCAAGTGTATTTCGTATTTCACCATTGAGTTGAAGAAGGAATTGCCTGCGGAGTGGATTTCGAAAATGGACGGCTGGCTTTTCGGATGCGATGTTTGCCAAAATGTTTGTCCATGGAATCGATTTTCAGTAGTGAATACCGAGCAGCGTTTTGCTCCGCGACAACAATTGCTCAACATGTCGTCGGGAGAATGGCAAGACTTAACCGAAGATGTCTTTTCACACGTAGCAAAGCGATCTCCGCTCAAGAGAAAGGGCCTCGATGGTTTGCGAAGAAATGCCGGCTTGCTTCACTCAGATAACATTGGTGGTAAATGATTGCTTGTGGTCATGAAAAATGCGGGTCGCTCTAATTACCTTTGAGCAGTTAATTGACCAAGCAAGGATGACACAGATAAAATCAGCCAAGAGCACATTGCTCAATGCATCAGGCATTACCATTTTTTACAACGATGAGCTTTCCAAGCTTACAGACCTCGATAAACAGCAACTATCGTTTTTCAAGAAAGAAATTGAACAGGAGAAGGATGTAATAACCCTGCAAGAGCTGGGTTTGTACAACTACTATCTGCCTCTCAAAAAGGAAGCAGCAACTCCCGAAGTACTTGAAAAACTACGCATGAAGGGAGCTTCCTTGCTTTCTTCATTGAATGGCGCTAAGTCGGCAGAAGTATGTATCACGAACCTTACAGGTGAAAAGGAATTGTCGCTTGCGCTGGCGGAGGGAATAGCCTTGGCGAATTATCAGTTTTTGAAGTACTTCAAAGACAAAAAGAAGCGACAGAATTCTCTCAACACCATTCACATTGCTGACAAGTATGTGTCGGCCAAGGAAGCAGAAGCTCTGCAGAACGTTGTAGAGGCAACCCTTGTAGCTCGCACTTTGATAAATGAACCTGTTTCTTATCTCTCAGCTGTACAGTTTTCGAAGGATATGCAGAAGGTTGGAAAGGAGTCTGGTTTCAGCGTGAAAGTGCTTGGCAAGAAAGAAATTGAAGCCAAGAAGATGGGCGGATTGCTTGCGGTGAATGCAGGAAGTATTGATCCGCCAACCTTCACCATTATGGAATACAAGCCTGAGAAGGCTCGCAATAAAAAGCCAATCGTGCTGGTTGGAAAAGGTGTAGTGTTCGACACCGGAGGCTTGAGTTTAAAGCCAACACCCAACAGCATGGATGAAATGAAGTGCGACATGAGCGGTGGTGCTGCGGTTGTAGGCGCTATGATGGCCATTGCGAAGAATCAGTTGCCGGTGCACGTCATCGGTTTGGTTCCGGCCACCGACAATCGTCCCGGAATGAATGCGGTTTGTCCGCAAGATGTAATTACCATAAGCGACGGAACAACTGTAGAAGTGCTGAATACCGATGCCGAAGGCCGACTCATTTTAGCTGACGCTCTTGTCTGGGCGAAGCAATACAATCCGGAAGTGTGTATCGATTTGGCAACACTCACGGGTGCTGCCGTACGTGCCATCGGAACGTATGCGAGCGCAGTGATGGGCACCGCCGAGCGCAACGTGATGGATCAGCTTGCCGAAAGCGGCATGCATGTGTGGGAACGCACCGTGCAGTTTCCGCTTTGGAAAGATTATGGCGACGAAATGAAGAGCGATATAGCGGACTTGAAAAACCTGGGCGGTGCATACGCCGGACAAATTTCAGCCGCTAAGTTTTTAGAGCATTTTACGGATTATCCGTGGATACATATAGACATTGCAGGACCGGCCTATAGCAACGGAGCGAGCGGCTATCGCACCAAAGGCGGATCGGGAGTAGGTGTGCGCATGTTGTACGATTTCATACACAAGAATTACTGTTAAGCCAATCAATCAAATGAGTGAGCAAAGAATACGCGTTGCCGTGACAAGCGGCGACATAAATGGTGTCGGATTGGAAACCGTAATAAAGGTTTTTGCAGACCCCCGCATGGCCGAATCTATTACGCCTATCATCTATGCGCATCCTGAGGTTATCAAAGCGCACCGCAAAGGGCTCGATGTAGAAGACTTCCAGTATAACACCATTGCAAATGCGGGCGAAGCAATTGCAAAGAAGGTGAACCTTGTGAACGTTTGGAAAGACTTTAAAGGTGTTGTCGAGTTTGGTAAGCCAACCAAAGACGCCGGTATGTTTGCTTTTAAAAGCCTGGAAGCAGCCGTTGCTGATTTGGCAAGCAATAAAGTCGATGTGATTGTTACTTCTCCAATTAATAAGGATACTATTCAAAGCGAGTCATTCAAGTTTCCGGGCCATACCGAGTATTTGGCCAAGTTCGCCAACACGGAAAAGGTACTTATGTTTTTGGTTAGCGATACGTTGCGTGTCGGAATTGTTACCGGTCACCTTCCCTTGAAAGATGTTTCGCAGCACATAACAAAGGAGCGCATTCTGGAGAAATTGCAACTCATGAATGAAAGCCTCGTGAAGGACTTTGGTGTAAACCGGCCGCGTATCGCAGTGTTGGGATTGAATCCACATGCCGGCGACAACGGGCTATTGGGTACAGAAGAAAAGGAAGTGATTATACCTGCTGTGCGCGAAGCATTCGAAAAAGGAATGATGGTATATGGTCCGTATGGCGCTGACGGCTTCTTCGGTAGCGGTGGTTACAAGCGATTTGACGCGGTGCTGGCTATGTATCACGACCAAGGCTTGGCTCCTTTTAAAGCACTGGCATTTGAGCATGGTGTGAACTTTACAGCCGGACTGCCGGTAGTGCGCACATCGCCTGATCATGGCACCTGCTTCGATATTGCTGGACAAGGCATCGCCGATGAGTCATCGTTGCGCGCGGCCATTTTCACAGCGTGCGACGTGTATAAGCAGCGGAAGCATTATCGCGAATATGGATTGAATCCGCTTCGCAGACAAGATATACGCGACTCCAAGGACGATCAGCGCGAGTGATTCAATTCTGATTCTGCTTGAAGATTGTTATTCTAACATTGGGCAAAACAAGCGCTTCGTATTTGCGCGAAGGCATTGCTGTTTATCAAGACCGTCTCAAGCATTACGCAAAGGTTGAATACAAGGAATTGCCCGACGTTCCCGCAAAGGGAATTTCGTCTGAAATCTTAAAAGAGCGCGAATGTGAAGTGCTCATGAAGCAAATCAAGCCGGATGATTTCGTGTTGTTGCTGGATGAAAATGGCGATCATTTTTCCTCTCGTGGTTTCGCCGAGATGCTTCAGCGCCGCATGAACAGCGGAGTGAAGCAACTTGTGCTTATCATCGGCGGAGCGTTTGGTTTTTCAACGGCCATGTATGCCCGCGCCAATGGAAAGATCTCATTTTCTAAAATGACCTATTCGCATGAGATGATTCGCCTCTTGCTTGTGGAGCAGCTGTATCGCGCACACACGATTTTGAAGGGCGAGAGTTATCATCATGATTGAGTGGCGAGTGGCTAATGGCGAGTGACGAATGGATGGTCCCTGACTCTTTGGCGGTAAGGACGCATTGTCATGCGTCCGGCTAACGAAAAATAATCCTTTCCTTTTAATGGGCCGCGTCTCGACAAACGAACAAAAAAAAACCGCCCCCAAACGGAAGGCGGTTTTTATGATTAGTAATTTTCTTCCTAGCGAATAACCAAGCGCGTAGTTTGCGCTGATTCACCACTGCGAATTTCTACTGTGTAAACACCCGCGCTGATTTCCTCGTCGATGGCAATCAAATTCAAACCACCGTTCAGATTTTCATTGGAAGTGAATACCACTTTACCCGTCATGTCGAGCACGTTCAATTGTGCCGCAGTTGGACGTGATGCGTGTGTCTTCACTACCACACGTCCTTCAGATGGGTTTGGGAAAACAGAAAGATCGAATTGAACGCCCATTCTTTCTTCTACTGCGGTGCCTACCAGTGAGACTTCAGAAGTGAATGAAGGACACTGATCGAATTGCTGAATTTCTACACTGTAGTTGCCTGCCGTTGTCCAATCGTAGGTGGCTGATGTAGCACCGGCAATTGGGTTGCCATCCAAATACCACTGGTAGCTTTGAGCAGGGTCGATGCATGTAAGTGTTGTGTTGTTGAATATAAACTCCGGAGTGAATGGAGTTAAATCAGCAAAACGGACATAACAAGGGTACGTAACCTGGTCAATAAATGCATTGCGGTTGCGCTGCTCGGATTGGATGTATTCGTTGCGCGTAATTTCCCAGCTGTCCGGCAAATCCTGGAAGTGCCACTGCTTCAGCAAGTGCTCATTTTGACCATACTGAATGATGATTGAAATCTGTTCAGGAAGGCTGAAATCGTTGGTAGCTGAGTTGTTTTTGGTTGCCTGATACATCACGGCTCTTGCTGCATTTCCTTTGAAGCTGTCGCGCACTTCATAGACAGTTTGACCGAGCTCGTTTGTGCCTCGAAGACATTCTTCGTAGGTGCTTGTTGGGTTTACCACTTCACCATAAGGATAATTGCTGCGCACAGCATTTACTTCGTTTTGCCAAACAGGTGAAAGGTTGTGAAGATCACTTACTTCAAACGATTGATCGAAGCCGGCATCGAAGTAAGTAGGCATCCAGCTTTGCGGATAGTGGTGTTCGCGGCTGAGGCTTGTCCACTGGAAGCCGGCTTCAAACAAATAGGGAACACCGCTGTACTGACATTCTACCATGTTTTGAGTTACACCATTCACTACGGTATCACGCACATAGAAGTTATTGATAAGCGTACTGATGTAATTGCTATAGTACACCTGGAAATAGTTAGAAGGATTCATCAAAGTAGTCAGATCAGTAACGAGTGATGGGCTATTCACGTTGATGCCATTGTACAACGATCCGAAGTTGGGAGCCGGAGTATCAACCGTTGATACCGTAGGATTGGTGGTCAGATAGTTTTCAAAGCCTTGTTGACCATTGAAAGCAAACGCTGCAAGGCTATACGTAAAACCAGCTTCAATACCGCGTGCATCGAAGCTGCCGCCTTCACCTACATAAACAACTTGAGCGCTGCCAATCCACTGACCGCGAGCATATGTTGTATTGTCGGTTGGTACTTCCGTTACAGGCGCTCCTTTTTTACGCAGTACTATGTACCCTTCAGCTGGTGATGCTGATGCTGTGAGCGTCGTTTGAAAATCCCATGAGCGCACGTTGTTAAAGGAAACAGATGATGCTTGCGAGGTTGGTTCGGTTGCAGACCCTCCCGAAACAGCATATAGATTCACAACGTAAGTAGGTTCACTTGTATCGTTGCTGGAAATCGTTACGGTGCAGAAGTGAGAACCATTCATCGTTGGTGAAAATGTGATTGTAATCACGGCTGAAGCACCTGCGGCTATAGTCGTGGGAGTAGTTCCTACGGAAAACGCAGAAGCATCGGCTCCTGTAATGGAGATGTCAGAGATAAGCAGATCGCTTCCCAAACCAAGATTTTGGATGGTGATGGTTTCATTGGTGGCATTGCCCATGAATAATGTGAATCCGCTTGGAATGTTGTTGGTGCCATCGGTAACATTTATTTCTTGAGCGTTGCCGGCGGTTGGTGCTATGAGTGATATTTCATCGAGTGCCACATTGTGTCCGGAAACTTTTTCGGTGAAAAACCAACGGATGAAGCGCGTGTTGGCTGCAGGGTTATCCGTAAACATGGTGAACGCTGTTGCAGGAAGCTCACCACCCATGAATGAATGAAGTGTGGTGAAGTTTACACCATCAGCACTTTCTTGAACGGTGAATGTTCCTTGGAAAGCGCCACCGCTATTCTGTCCTTTGATATAGTAGTTTAATGCGCCCGGTTCTTCGGCAAATTCGAGAAGGACGAAATCGCCGGTGGCATCCAAACGACAAGCTTGTCCGTTTTGACCGTTGGCGTAGCGGGTGTTGCTCGCTCCGAGCGACTCCGACCAACCGGCAGGTGCATTCACATCGAAGTTCCATGAGGTTGGGAGGATGGCTTGGGCAGCGGCTACTGTGCTGTAAATAGCCATCAGCGCCGTGCAAATAAAGGTAAGTGTACTTTTCATTTTGGTGTACTTGGTGTTGTTTCTTATCGAATGGTTAGAGTTAATCCTGCTGTCCAGCGCAAGCCCATACCATAGTATACGCCTGCAGATGTTGCGTTAAAACCGGGGTTGCCTTGTGGCTTGTACTCGTTGTTAAGCGCATCGGTCACGAATACTTCGTTCGTCACGTTCAGAATATTGATGCGCAAGGCGAGGTTATAATCTTTGGATATGTCACGACCATAGCCCATGCTAATATCGATGGTTTGATACGCAGGCATTTTCCATGATTGCTTGCCCGCGTTTTCTCCGGATAAACCATCGGGATTGAATTCCGCAAAGTTGTTGTCGAAGTAAGTGATACGAGGCTTGATGTATAGTCCTTTGATGGGGCTATAGCGCATGGCGAAACTCGTTTGAAATTGAGCCGCATCTCCAACGCGAATATTGCGTGCATCAAATTCAATTGGATCGCCTACTGTTACGCCGTTTTCGTCTGTGACATAAGCGGTAGCTGCGGACTTCCAGCGCCAGTCGCCTACTGAGAGAACACCTTCCATGCTCAACGATTTCAAGGCGTTCCATTCGGCATCCAACTCTACTCCTTGGTGCAACGCGCGCATTCCGGGAACATTGTAGTAGAAGTTTTCAGTACCATTGGTGCGTGTGCCTGTTACGGGGCGGTTGTTCCAAATGGTGTAGTAGGCGTTTAATGTAATCTTGAATTCTTTGGTGTTGTAGTTCGCACCAACTTCAGCAGAAGAGATTTCTTCGTTGCGTAGGTTGTTGAAGGTTTCTAGGCTCGTGCTGTAGTAGGTGTTGGCCAGCATAGGCGCGCGCGAAAGAAATCCGGTGTTCATGAATACCGATGTGCGCTTGTTGAAGCGGTAGTTGAAGCCCGCTTTAACTGTTCCGCCATTGAAGTTTTTCCAGCCACTTTCCATTTCATTGCCGAGTGAATCGCGCATAGCAAAATGGTCGATGCGGTTGTAGCGGCTGTTCGACATGGTTGCGTTCAAGAAAGCAGTATAGCTCTCACCCGAATATTCCGCCAGCATAAACAATCCCGATTGAAGCACATTGCTCGTGATGTTGTAGTTGATGCGGTCGCCTTCCTGGCGAACTACCTTACCTAAAAGGGTGTTTTCAAATTCAGAAGCAATGTTCTGGTCTTGGATATAACGGTTTTCTGAACTGCTCTTCTTGTCGATCAATGCATAGTCTGCTCCAAGTAAATCATACACGATTTGGTAGCGATCTACGGTGTAATAGCGAATGTCTAATCCGCCTGAGAGCTCCAGTTGCTTATTTATTTCAGACTTGAAAGTAGAAAGAAGGCCATACCATTTGTGGTTGTTGATGCTCGATTGCAAGAAGTATGATGCAGCATATTGGTTTGGGTCATCGACGTAGTTGAGGTTTGCAGGACTTATAACGACTCCCAAAAAGTTGGTGAATGTTTTCGTGTTCTTGTCATACATGTATTGAAAGTCGATATGACCGGTAGAGTCTTGCAAGGATGTATTCGGACGCATACCACCGCCATTTCCAAACGATGCATACAATACGTTTGATAGTGCAAACTTTTCGCTGGGTGTCCAGAAGTGCTTGAAGTTTACAATGGGTTTGTGGTAGTAGTTGTTGCGGCCTGATTGTACTTCAACGGGCGCATCTGCATCATAGCGATTTCTCGCCAGGTAGCCCCATTCCGAGTTAAAGCGAAGGCCGCGATCGAGTGGGACCTGTTGTGCAAAAGAACCGGCGGTGTCCACTCCTTGCGAGAGTGCGTAGTCAACATCGTAAAACGATAAGCGGTTTCTGCCAAGGCGCTGCTCATGTTCTTGAGGGCTTCCCATGGCAGAAAGGGAGAACGAATGCTTGTCGAATTGCTTTTGAACTTTCAGGAAGTAAAACATTTGCTCGGAGTTGAGTTGCTCCACCCATCCGTCGTTGGTGCGATAGGAGAATGCTGCAGTAACTCCCCAGTTGCCGCGCAAACGACCACTGTTGATACCGAATCCCTGACGCATCATATTGTTGTTACCCAACTCAGAAGAAAGCTTTACGTTGAATTTTTCTTCCATGCCCTGCGTAAGAATGTTGATGTTTCCACCAATCGAAGGCACGGCTAGTTTAGATGCACCGAGTCCGCGCTGTACTTGTGTCTTCTGAGTCACATTGTCTAATCCAAACCAGTTGCTCCAATACACCCAGCCATTTTCCATGTCGTTCATGGGAATACCATCGACCATCACGGAAACGTTGCGCTGATTGAATCCGCGGATGTTCACACGCGCATCGCCATCGCCACCACCCGACTGCGTGGCATATACACCCGGCGTTGTGTTGAGAATCATGGGCAAGTCGCGCGAGGCAAGTTCTTCTTTGATTTTGATCGAAGAGATGTCGCTGAAGGCAACCGGTGTGCGGCGACCTACGGCCATATCGGAGGTCACGTTCACTTCGCTCATGGCAGCTCCTGATTGAAGCGCGAAATCGAATGTTTGATTTTCGCCGGCAACGACTACATTTATTTCCAATGGTTCCATACCTACATAGCTTGCACGCAACGTGTATGAACCTTTTTCGAGGCGAATTGAATAGGTGCCATCTAGATCAGTAGCAACGCCATTGCCCTCTGAAGCTGTTATGACTGCACCTGGTAAAGCTTCATTGGTAGTTGCATCGAATACTTTTCCGCTGATAGTTGCTTGAGCCCAAGTGAAAATGGAAGTATTCACCAACAAGATCAAGAAGAGAAATTGTTTCATGTATGCTAAGGTTATGAGCAAAAGAAAGGGGTTGAAAACCCCTTCCAATGAATAGAGTCTTGTTTATGCTCTATCGAGCTACGATTTTTTGAGTCGATTTTTTGCCGTCCGTGTATACTACTTCAATGAAATAAACACCCGCTTCTGCCTGCGGCAAAGTGATATTCGCATAGGTAACGCCAAATAAGCTGCGACGGTCTATGATGCGGCCATCTGCGGCAAACAAGGTAATTGTCTGCATGTTGATTGAGCCTTTCACGGCAAACGCACCTTCCAAAACCGGGTTAGGGAAAATGCTGAAAGTTGCAGCAGACAAATCGTTTACTGAGTTAGGGTTGATGTTGACACAATCGCAAAGGTGTTCACCCAACTCGGTGAAGGTGTCTGAAGGCAAGCTGTCCCACTCGGCAGAAGGATCGAAAACATCAGGGTTGGTGCTAACACCCGTCAAAACCGTTTGTTTGCGAATCATGGTGTTGTCTTGTGTCCACCAGCGTGTAGCAGGGTCGCCAGGAACCCACCATCCACCGCCCGGATCTTCACCAATTTTACCAACGATATCGAGTATTTGGTTTCCGTTCTTCACGAGAACGAAAGCGTCGTCTCCGTTGAAGTACATAGGTGAGTTTGATTGAACATAAACGGGGTTGAGGAACGTATCTGCTGCCGCAATCAGTTCGGCATCAAGAGGAATCTCTGTGCCTGTACCGCCAAGGTCACGCTTGTCGAGTGCAAATACGCGCACTTCATGAGGCATAATCACACCGGTTATAGGCAGAAGCATTGGGTTTCCGGCTCCGTCACGGTCGCGGCCCATGGAATATAACCCATCCAACACAATTGGGTTGGGGGTGGGGTTATAAAGCTCTATCGCCTTGTTGTTATTAGCACCTTCAACATATTCGGAAATGAAAATGTCGAAGCAGTTATTTTGAGCATTTACGCTCGAAGCTGTCAGGGCGACAGCAGCGCCGAATAGAAGTTTTTTCATGCGGTTTCTTGAATTAAGCAAGCGTACAAAAGTATACACAAGTGGGGTTTAAGCAAGCGTCTGCGGTAAACTTTACCGAGATTTTAACCCGTATTAAGTTTTGGTTTACACAGGCCACCATGGTGTTTTTTAAACGTCTGATAATCAAGGGTCATAAAAATAACAACGAATAGTTCGTAGAAGTAGTTAATAACTTGCTGTATCGGGCTTTTCGCTTTATCTTAGCCACCCCTGAAAAACAAAAGACATACGGTGAATTTGATCAAAACTTTTATGCGCATGAAAACCTTTAGAATGCTGCTCGCGGCGAGCTTGGTAATTATTTCCATGAACGCCCATGCTGCCTGGGATATTTACAAGTCCGGACTAACTGTAAACGGTGGTTATTATGACTGCCAGCTCGATGGGATTTCTCCCAACTTTCAGCACGCGTATTTTGGAAGATACACTTCGGGAGGATCAATCGAAGTGACCTTCGCAGAGCTGCTTACATTCAAGAATGGAGCATCGAATGTGTGTTCGGCGACAATGCGCTATCGCGTCTATCGCACCTGCGATACCGCCCCATCGTTCAGCTCTCTTTCGTTGCCATTCTGCTGCAATTTTGGCGGAACAGACTGTTCAGGAGGTGGTTGTGGCCCGGATGTAAATAACACGGGCGACCAAAAATGGCGCGGCGCACCTTCTTCAACCCTGAATTTGTTGACCGGGCTAACCGCCTCAGGTATGTATGTAATTGAAGTTTACTTTGAAGCAACCGGTGATGATTCTGGTGGTTGCACGAATACGAAGTTTTCCAGCAATGGGGGAGCTAATTTCAGAGCGTATTTCGAATATGAAGTCAGCGATTATTTCAGTGATTCAAACTTTACAACTCCAACCTGGAGCGGTGATGCATCAAACTTCACGGTCGCCAATAACTCTACTACTTCGGGTCTTACAGGCAGCGAAGCTAATAGAACGCATACTGCAAAGTTGAACGTAGCTTCTGGCTCCGGATCTCAATATGTCAGCACTCAAATAGCATCTTGGGAACAACAGCAAGAATGGTATTTCTGGGTAGGCCGCGACGGTGTGGGTGGGGCTCCTTCTGACCTGGATGCGAATAACCAGCAAGCAATTTACCTCTACGCAAATGAATCAAATTTGGAATCAGGCACTGTCGATGGTTATCGCATTTTGCTGGGGCAATCGGGTACGTCCTTCATTCGCTTGCAGCGAATCGATAATGGTGCCGCGACAACCGTTTTTACTTCAAGTAATGGTATCGCCTCCGCCCTTACAGATTATGGTATCACCTTTAAAATAACACGATCTCAGCTTGGTGTCTGGACCATCTTTACCTCTACTCTTCCAACAAATAGTGTGAATACGCAGTCAACTCCTACACCTAATAGCTGTCCGGAGTCGCTTTCGACCGTAAATCAGGGAAGTGTTACCGACAATACTTACGCACCTGCTGCTAATGGGTTTTTCGGCTTCATGGCTATTCACGACAATACTGCTGAGGGTCGCGCAGCGGCTGAATTTGACAGCTTCCGATTCCGTGCTTTGCCTCCGGACACCTATGTTCAGTTGAATGGTGCTGTAATCGGTTCGTTGAGCGAAGATGCAACGCTCGCGAATAACTACGCAATCGGAGTAGACATATTCAACCCTTCTAGCACAACTGCGACCAGTATTCAAATTTCATTAACAGGCGATGCCACTCGTGTGGGCGGGGGTCCTAATCCATCAACAGCCTATGCGGCGAGTTACACGACACAAACGTTAACTTGGGCAGCCGGTACTAGCGGTACCAAGTATATTTATGTTGACCCGTCAAATAATACGCTTTGCGACGATATCGCTGAATTGTTGTTTCGATTGCAGAACGTAAGCGGAGGAACCAATTCATTTATTGCAGATGCCGACTCGCTGTATTTAACCGTTATCGATGATGACAAAGGTTATGAAACTCTGGTTGACGAGAACTTCAATGATGGAAACATCAATGGCTGGAAGACCAATGGAACAGCCTGGAGTGCCAACACCACCTCGCCCATAGAAGGCACTCATTCTGCACGCCACAGCACACAAGCCGTTGCGGGTCAGTCGTCATTGGCCTATCCTATTGATGATGCAAACTTGATTGGGCTTAGTACAACTTGGAGATTCGAGGTAGCATTTTCCAATGACGCAAGCGCCAACAATAACTTCCAGATTTTCTTGGCTGCTAACGACTCGAATTTCTACAGCGCAGGTATCGACGGATACGCTGTTGTTGTTGACCAAAGCTCACTGCCATCAGCCGGCACCGCCGACTATATTCGCCTCTATCGTGTAACCGATGGTGCCTATGCTTCAAGCCCAATCATCAACTCTACAACAGATTGGGTTGACAACGTAAATGGTGGAACGCGCGTGGGTGTGCAGGTAACCTTGGGAGAAGATGGAACCTGGGGCTTGAGCGTTGATAATAATGGTGGATTTAATAACTTAACCTCACTTGGAACAGGAACGGATGCGTCGGGTGGCGCAATTACTTTCCCTATCGTGAAGTTTTTCGGCGTTCGCTTCAAGTATCTCGCTGCGGCTTCAGACCTATTTAGAATCGATGACATTTCAGTAACTCAATCCGGTTGTAAGCGTTTGTGGTATAGTCAAAGCACCGGAAATTCGAACGGGTCTATTTGGGCTCCAACAGCAGTTGGCACACCTCAAGCAGTAGTTTCAGGTCGCTACGATCGTTTCCAAATTCAGTCGGGTCACACCGTTACGGCTACAGGAACGTGGTTGCTGAACGACTTATCCATTAATTCAGGTGCTACGCTTACAGGCGGCAGCAGCGAGATGCGTGTGCATGGAAACTGGATTAACGAAGGGACATTCACGGCGGGTACTTCAACGGTTGTGTTCAAAGGTCAGGCCGCTCAAACCGTTGGTTTTGCCGGCGGGGCATCTCAAACTACGTTCAACAATTTAACGATTGACAACGATGGTTCGAATGTGAGCTTGACACCTTCTCTGGTTTCCGTTACCGGCTTGGTTTCAATGCTTGAAGGCACATTACAAACCAATGGTAATTTGCGTCTGGTATCGAATTCAAGCGGATCTGCCTCCATTGGCGAAATCAAATCGGGTGCAGCAGTTTCCGGTAATGTGGAGCTTCAGCGATATACACCGCCTATTCCAAGTAATCAGGGATACTGGTTCAACCTCTCATGTCCGATTCAAGGACAGACCATTGCGTCCTGGAACGATGATATCGTGACAACGGGATTCACCGGCTCTGATTTTCCGTCCTACGGATTCAATAATGTTCAGTACTACAACGAACCGGCTGCGGGAACCATGAATACAGGTTATGTCGGTGTTACGAATGTGACCAATGCAATAGAAACGAATCGCGGTTATTACGTTTGGTTAGCCGGAGCCGCACAAAACCTGGATAACACCGGTTTAATTCAAAGCGGTCAGGTTTCCATTCCTCTTAGCTATACGGTTACTTCGCCGGGTGGAATCTTTGACTATGGTTGGAACCTTGTCGGAAACCCATATCCTTCTGAAGTGGACTGGAATCTTGTTTCAGCATCGCTCAGCGGACCTAAGGTATATTACGTGTATGACTATCAATCGAGTTCATACAAGTTCCGCAACGCAACTACGAATACAGGAACAGCGTCACGCTACATCGCACACAGCCAAGGTTTCTTGGTGAAGGTCAACGCTACCTCTCAGAACTTGGTCTTCCGGGAAACGCATAAAACCAACACAGGGGCAGCTTTTGAGCGAAGTGAAGATGCTAACGCTTCTTTCGTTGCTCTTCGTTTTTCAAAAGGGTTGCGTTCCGATGAAAGCATGCTGTTCTTTAGCGATGCAGCAAATGGAAATTACGATGAACTCGACGTAGCTGATTTGCAGAGCTTAGCTGATGATGCAGTGGAAATGACACTGCAGGCAGCAGATGGAGCCCCTCTTGCGCAGGATGCACGTCCTTACAGCGGTGATATCGAAATTCCCGTTGTAGTAGAAATGCCTGAAGCCGGTACCTACCAGTTTATGGTGGTTGACATTCAGAATCTACCTTTGGGTGCATGCCTTACGCTGGAAGATGTTGTGACCGGTCAGACAACCACGCTTTCTGCAGGAACAGTAATCTCCGTAACAACCAACGAGCCTTTCCAGGGTCAGCGTTTTATAATTCGATCAACTCCTTCAGCGAACACGATTGTAACAGGAAGCACTTGCTATGATGTTGCCAACGGCTCTATTGATGTGTCGGTGCCATCAAACAACTGGAACATTTCATTGAGCGCTGACAACGGATATGAATTTATGGCTCAAGGGTCGGTTACATTTGATCATTTAGAGGCCGGTCAATATTTGCTTCAGATCGAACACGCTACGTGTGGCATTTCTTCTCAGATTATTAACGTTGAAGAGCCGGACGCTGTTCGCTCTGTAATTACAGGCACAGAAACAGTGGAGTGTAATCAGGGTAGCGCGGGCATGTTCTCTTTTGAAGTAGAAAATGCCGGTTGGTTTACTTATGAATTGCGCAATGAAGCGAATGAATTGGTCCGTTCAGCAAATGTTGAAGGCACCACGGCTATTATAGAGGGTTTGACCGCAGATGTTTATACCCTGCACGTGTATACTACATGCAGCAACGAATCACTGGAAGTTGATCTACGCGATGAGCTTGCAAATAGCATAGTTGTTGAACAGCAGATCGAAGCCCAGGGTGAAAACGAGTATGTGATTCAGTTGACCGCTCAGCTCGCTCAACCGGGAGTGTGCACGTGGGCTTTCTCAAACGGACTGCAGCTTTTCGGTAACACCGCAGAACTTGTTTTGCACGGAGAAGAAGTGGTAACCTACACGGTTGCTTGCTCAGGCGTTTGCGAAGTGAGTTCGCATGGCACGTTGCAGGCGTTGAGCTTGTCAAATAGTGAAGAAGCCTTCTCTCAAAACATCGTGTTCACACAATTGGCTGATGCGGTTCAACTTCAGTTTGCCGATGTGAACGCGCTTCAGGTAGAGGCCCGCATTTTCGATGCACAAGGCCGATTGGTTGAAAACACTTCGTTCAACATAACCGGAGGTTCTGTGCGCGAGTGGTCAACAAGTGCATACAGCAAAGGCGCATATACGCTGGTACTTGTTGCCGGCAATGAGACGTTGTTTACGAGAAAATTCATGAAGTAACAGAATAAAAGAAGCAAGAAACCCCGTTCTTAGTGACGGGGTTTCTTTTTTAGGATGAGATCAAATCGTTATGCCGTTATAGTGGCCGCCGGTTCGGGAAAGCGAATGGGTGCCCCTTTGCCAAAACAGTTTTTGCCAATTGCGGATAAACCGCTCGTTATGCATACAATGGAGCGTTTGCATGCTTTCGATTCTGAAATGAATCTGTTGTTGGTGTTGCATCCGGACTATATGACCTATTGGAATGAGTGTGTCTTGCAACATGGCTTTAAGATTACCCATAGTGTAGTTGCGGGTGGCGAAGAACGTTTTCACTCGGTGAAATGCGCCCTCAATACAATTGCCGATATGAATGCTGTGGTGGGAGTGCATGATGGTGTGCGTCCGTTTGTCAGTTTTGAAACCCTTGCACGCTGCTATGAGCAGGCAGAAACGAGTGGCACAGCTGTGCCGGTCATACCTGTGAATGATAGTTTGCGGGAAGTTATAGGAGTAACAAATCGCGCAGTTGAAAGATCTCAATTCCGCATTGTGCAAACACCACAGTGCTTTCGAATGGATATTCTTCGAAGCGCCTTTCATCAACCCTATACGACTGCATTTACCGACGATGCTTCAGTTGTTGAGGCTGCCGGATATTCCATTCACCTTGTGGAAGGCAATCGTGATAATGTCAAGATTACTACACCGGAAGATCTTCTTCGCGCTGAGTGGTTGTTAGGCAGGGCTTGAATGCTCGGTTGGCCGAACGCCCTGTTCGTCAGGAATGCCAAGGTAAGTAAAGCTATTCCACGGCCAGACACTCTTCTTTTGCGCAAACCATAGCAAGGTAATGAAAATGGCAGACGCTCCGGTGTAAAAAAGCCAATGACTGAATAGGCTGTTTTCCGGTGTTTCCAGTGTGCCGAAGTAACGGAACATCAGAAAGGCAGACGCGTTATTGACGAAGTGTGCTAGAATCGATGCCCATAAACTACCACTCCATACAACGAAATAGCCCAGCAGAGCACCCATTATCATCCTCGGCAAAAAGCCATAGAACTGCATGTGAATGAGGCTGAAAAGAAAAGCTGTGATCCAAACGGCAGCGTGAACGTTGCGAGTCATTTTTGCCAATAGCGGCATCATCACACCACGAAATACCAGTTCCTCACACACGGCAGGAATAATGGCAATACTGAGAAATGCCACTGCCAAAGGAACACCCGATGATGGCTCCAGAAATAAGCGCGTCATGAGACCGGCGAGTTCTTCGGTTGGTTTGAAAGTTCGCTCAAGCCATGAATTTTCGGGTATCAGCATTTTATTCATGAAAGCTGAAATGTCGATAAGGGGCGAAGCTGTTATAATGAGCAAAGGAGCAATCAGAAAGAAAAGACCGGCATTTTTTAGTTGAAGGTTGTGAATGCTGTTACCGCCAAACAAAACGAAGTATACCAATACAGGAAGAGCGAATCCGACTAGCTGGGTTACATTATTCATCCAAATCAACGCATGTGCATAGCGCGCATCGGGTTGTGATAGCACCAAGGGCAGGTCTTCCAGGGGGATGCCGAAAACCGATGTGCCAATACCCATGGCCACAATTGTTCCCATCCCTATGCACGTTAAAGTAAGAGCAATGAACAAAATGAGTTGAGGTGCGGCATTTAATCCTCGTAATAATGCATTCATGCTACAAAGGAAGCAAAGTATCTTTGCACTCCCTTTTTGAAATGATTAAAATTGGCAACATAGAGCTCCCGGAGTTTCCATTATTGCTCGCACCTATGGAAGATGTGAGTGATCCACCATTTCGATTGGTGTGTAAGGAAAACGGAGTAGACCTCATGTATACCGAGTTTATTAGCAGTGAAGGCCTCATCCGCGATGCTGCTAAAAGCCGAATGAAACTCGATATTTTCGAATACGAACGCCCTATTGGCGTGCAAATATTCGGAAGCGACACCGAGACCATGGTAAAGTGCGCGGAGATTATAGAAGCCACCAATCCGGATTTACTTGACATTAATTATGGCTGCCCGGTGAGCAAGGTGACTTGCAAGGGAGCTGGAGCAGGTATTCTGAAGGACATACCGAAAATGGTTTCTATGACCGAGGCTATAGTAAAGGCTACCAAACTTCCCGTAACGGTGAAGACACGTCTGGGTTGGGATGAGGATAGCAAGAATGTAGTGGAAGTTGCCGAGCGCTTGCAGGATATAGGCATACAAGCATTAACCGTTCATGGCCGCACGCGTGTTCAGATGTACAAGGGCTTTGCCGATTGGACGCTTATCGCACGTATTAAGGAGAATCCGCGCATGCGCATCCCGATTTTTGGTAATGGTGATATTGATTCTCCGGAAAAGGCAGTCGAATACAAAAACCGATATGGTGTGGATGGTATAATGATTGGCCGCGCCAGCATTGGTTATCCATGGATATTCAACGAAATCAAGCACTTTGTCAAAACAGGGGAGAAGCTGCCGCCACCAACTGTTGCTATGCGTGCGGAAGCATGCCGTAAACATTTTGAGTTCTCTCTTCAGTGGAAGGGGCCCGTGTTGGGTGTTCTTGAAATGAGACGCCACTATAGCAATTATTTCAAAGGCCTACCTCATTTCAAAGAAGATAGAATGGAGCTTGTAACCACTCAAGACTCAGAGGTTATACTTCGCAAACTGGAAGAGATTGTGGCCAAGTACGACGGTGTCGACTTTCTCGTATAGCCATTGTTGCATTTGAAGAATAAGGCAGTTCCGTGGACACGCTGCAGCGTGTCCCTACTACAGGTCTTTCCCCAGATCCCGACGGTAATACTTGTCCTTCCATTCGATTTTCTGAGCGTTTTCGTAGGAAACGCGCAGCGCATCATGAATGTCATTTCCATAGGAGGTGATGGCCATAACGCGACCGCCGTTGGTGACGATATTGCCTTCAACCAATGCTGTGCCTGCATGAAAGACCATGCTTCCATTCACCTCATTGATCCCTGTGATAACGTCACCCTTTCGGTAATCTTCCGGATAGCCTCCTGCCACAAGCATAACCGTGCAAGCGGCTCGAGCATCTTTTTCTAAATGCATTCCGGCAAGTTTTCCGGAGGCAGCAGCATTCAGCAATGGCAGAATATCGCTTGCAACACGCGGCATTACAACTTCTGTTTCGGGGTCACCCATGCGGCAGTTGTATTCGATGACAAATGGCTCACCCTTGACGTTGATGAGTCCAAAGAACACAAATCCGGTATAGCGCATACCTTCCGCGTGAATTCCAGTCATCGTAGGTTTTACAATGCGGTCAATCACTTTTGTCATGAATGCATCGTCGGCAAACGGCACAGGACTAACAGCACCCATGCCACCTGTATTGAGTCCTGTATCACCTTCGCCAATTCGTTTGTAGTCTTTGGCTTCGGGCAGTAATACATAGTCTTTTCCGTCAGTCAAAGCGAAAACGGACAGTTCAATTCCGGTCAGAAACTCTTCTATAACCACACGTGCGCTTGATGCACCGAATTGACCTCCTAATAGTGTTTTCAGCGACTCTTGTGCTTCACCAAGCGTATCTAAAATAAGAACACCTTTACCGGCGGCTAGTCCGTCAGCCTTTAGAACATAAGGAGCTTCAAGTGTTTCCAGATAAGTCAATCCTTCCTCGATTGTTTCTGAAGTGAATGTCGCGTAGCGCGCCGTGGGAACCCCATGGCGATGCATGAATTGTTTGGCGAAGTCTTTACTGCCCTCGAGTTGTGCGGCATGCTTGTCGGGACCTAGAAAGCGAACGTGTTTCAAGTTCTCTTCCGAATAGAAATAATCGGCCAAGCCTTCTACCAATGGTACTTCGGGACCTACGATGATAAGGTCAATTTGATGAGTTAATGTCAGTGTGCCGATTGCGGCAAAGTCTGCAAGGGAACAGTTCAGATTGGTGGCAAAGGCTGCCGTTCCCGGATTTCCGGGCGCTACAAACAGTTTGGATAGCAAGGGGCTTTGCGCAATCTTCCAGGCAATGGCATGCTCGCGACCGCCCGAACCTAACAGGAGTACATTCATAGGTGCAAATTTCAACGCAAAGCGAGAGTGAGGAAATCAGTTTTTACCAACAAAAAACCCCGACCATATGTGGACGGGGTTGATATCGTGAGTTGCATAACCGATTAAACGGTTGTGCCTTCTTTAATGGCTTTCGCTGTATAGGCCTTTTGACGACGCAGCCAGTAGATAATCGCTACAAAAGCGAATACAATGCAAATCCAGTTCATGGTTGGACCTATTGGCTCAATGACGTGCTTGAAGGTCCACTGGAAGCCGTCGGCTATCGGTTGAAGGATGCTTTGAAGGTTCATGGTTGAAAAAATTGTGAGGCAAATCTAAGCTAGGTTGTTCAAACCACCTACAGATGCCTTCATTTTTGTTGCCGCTCTTTTGTTGATATGATTTTACGCACTTACGCCTCCAACCAACCGCTCTCCCTGGCATTCTTGCCTGTTTTGACGTTCGCGGTATTGCTGTATGCAGCGGCCAAGGGTCACTTGGTAGCGTTTGATGCCGATTTTCCGGTCGACAGATATCTTATTCAGTGGTACAATAGTTCCTTTCTGCTGGCAGTCGTTGCCGGATTGCTCATCATGGCGGGTGCTTATTTATCGAACACGGTATTCAATCGTCATGAATTTTTCAACGTGCCCGTCTTTGTTCCGGCCCTCATGTACACATTGCTGGCAACGACTCTTGCCGTTATTCAGCTTTCGATGCCGGTGCTGATAGCCAACGTTTTTGTGATGTTAGGGCTGAATAGTCAGCTTAAGATATTTCATCAACCTCGCGTGTTGGCAGAATACTTCGAGAGTGGTTTCTGGTACGGCCTTGCTGCAGTGTGTTTTCCACCCTATATCGGCCTGATTGCAGCTGTTTGGGCCGGCACTATTCTGACACGGGCATTTCACTGGCGAGAATATGTGCTGCCGGTTCTCGCCTTTGCAGTACCATTTGCTTATTGGATTTCATGGCTCTATTTCCGCGACACCATGAGTAGTATGATTCTTTTCCGAAAATGGGTAAGCTTCGATGCACAATCGTTTTTTGCTTCATGGAGCCGACCACAGGCATTTTTTGGCTTCACTGCTTTGTTCTCTCTGCTATTTGCCCTGCCGCGTTATTTGTTCCTCTCGGAGCGATCCTCCAACAAAGCGAAAACAGTGCGCACCATTTTCTTTGTTGCAGCGCTTGCAATTGTTGCTGCCTACTTCATTGGGTATAGCCTCTTGTGGAAGTGGATTATCATGGCCTTACTGCTGCCGTTTTCCTTTCTTTTGGGTTACTGGTTTGCCAACTATAGAGTGTCACTGGTTGCACCGTTTTTCTTTTACGCTTTGGTCATCGCCTCTTTTTGGTGCGTGTTCGCCACCATACTCTCCTGACGGATTAATTTCCGTTTATCCTTCTTAAAAACGATATTTGAGAAAGTAATGGGCAGGCACAACCTGTTCCCGCTTGAAAGAGTCTTTGTAACACATGCGCCTTTTATTGCAACATATCAGCGTCTGCTTCTGTTGTGTCTTGGTTGCCTTCAACGCGTTGGCTCAGGCGGAATGGATTACCAATAAAGGTCAATGGCCCGAATCGGTTATGCTGAAAACGAGTTTGAAGGCTGGTACACTATGGACCGAGCGCAGTGGTTTTACCTATCAGCTGTATGATCCGGAAGGCTTGGCGAAACTGCATCAGGCACACGGACAACCACGGGGTGGAGTTTTGCGCGGTCATGTCTACAAGGTGAAATTTGTTGACGGCAGCGCTGCATCTGTCTCAGGCGATGAAAGGAATTCACATTACTACAACTATTACACGTCATCAGAAACATCGAAACAAGGTTCCTTCTGCGCCTCATATGGAAGAGCGCGTTTGCACGATGTCTATCCGGGAATTGACGTGCAGTTGTATAGCGCCGGGAGTAGTTTGAAGTATGATTGGATTATTGCACCGGGGGCAAACCCCGATAGTATTGTGCTTGAATTTGAAGGCGCCTCGTGTTCACTCGTACATAGGGAGCATGGAACGGACTTGCTGATCGAAACAAGTGTTCAGACAGTGGTCGAGAAGCAGCCCTATGCCTATCAAATTCTAGATGGGGCTATGCGCGAAATTCGATGTGATTATGTGCTGGAGGGAAGCATCATTCGATTTCGAGTGGGGCGCTACGACCATAGTTTGCCGCTGGTTATTGACCCGGAAGTTGCCTTCTCGACATTCATCGGTTCTGCTGCCAATAACTGGGGATTTACAGCATGCGATGACGTTGAAGGTAATATGATTGCCGGATCCATTGCCTTCGCACCCGGTTATCCAACAACAACGGGAGCCTTTTCTTCCACATTTAACGCTGCGGCAACGAATGAATTTGACATTGCTATTTCGAAGTTCAATACCGACGGAAGCCAGTTACTTTACAGTACATATTTCGGAGGCAGTTTTCAGGAAACGCCTCACAGCGTAATTGTTGATGGCCAGAATCGAATCATTGTTTTCGGGGCAACAGGCAGCTCTGATTTTCCAATTTCTGCGGGTGCTTATCAATCCATGTTGCTAGGAGGGCCTGCATCGAATATTCAGTTTATCGGGGCAGAAGAATATCCTTTGGGTACGGATTTGTTTGTCTCGAAGTTTAATGAAGATGGTACGTTGTTCGCCTCCACATTCATAGGCGGATCTGAAAACGATGGGCTGAATGCGGGGAACCAGCTTTTTTACAATTACGGAGATATTTTTCGCGGAGAGGTCAATGTGGACGCATCTGATAATATCTATGTGGCAAGCGTCACAAGGAGTTCAGATTTTCCAATAACGCAGGGAAGTTTTGGCGGAGGAGATTATGATGGTATTCTTTTCAAGCTGTCTCCGGCATTGAACACCCTTCTGCAAAGTCGGTATATCGGCGGTAATGAAAACGACGCTTGTTATGTTGTTGAATTTAATCAGGCGGGACAGGTCATAGTGGCGGGAGGTACGCAGAGTTCGAACTTCTCGTTGATAACACCAACAGCGGCCGATGCTTCTTCGAATGGCGAAACGGATGGCTTTCTTGCAATACTCGATGCTGCGACGCTAAATACATTGAGTGGAACGTATGTCGGAACATCTCTCTATGATCAAGTGTACTTCGCGCAAAGCGATGAGGCCGGGTTTATCTATGCATATGGTCAAACGAAAGGCAATATGCCTATTACCCCGGGGCTTTATGGGCAGCCGGGCAGTGGACAGTTCATTTCCAAGTTCGCTCCGGATTTGAGCACACAGGAATGGAATACGGTTATTGGAACAGGCAACGGAATCAATATTTCCCCTACAGCTTTCCTGGTGAGCGAGTGCGGGCAGATTTATATCAGCGGTTGGGGTGGCCAAACGAATAGTAACTATGCCGGCGGATCAACTTCGGGCTTGCCTACAACTCCGGATGCCTTTCAGGGAACAACCAACGGAAGCGATTTTTACCTGTGTGTTCTCACACCCAACGCACAGGATATTCTGTATGGATCTTTTTTAGGTGGCAATCAAAGTGGTGAGCATGTTGATGGCGGCACTTCTCGATTTGATAAAAATGGATCCGTTTATCATGCAGTGTGTGCGGGTTGTCAAGGCAACAGTGACTTTCCCACCACTCCTGGCGCCTGGAGCAGCACCAATGAAAGTCAAAACTGTAACCTTGCCGTATTTCGTTTCGATTTGTCTGCCATTCAAGCGGAGGTAGCCATCAATGGCCCTTCTACTGTATGTGTAGGTGAGTCGGTGAGTTTTGAGAACAGCACAATTGGTGCTGCAACTTACCTATGGGATTTTGGCGATGGAGGTACCGGCACTGTTGCAGAACCCTCTCATTCCTATGCCCAGGGTGGTTCGTATACCATTCAAATGATAGCATCTGACAATGCGCTTTGCGTAACTGCCGATACAATTACTATTGCGATTGAGGTGGTACCTGATGTTGCACCAACCATACAATCAGGTGTAGTGATATGCGAAGGACAAACCACACAAATCAATGCAACCGGCAGCAGCAACCTTCACTGGCTTTTTCATTCAACGCTCTCGGCCCTCGATGTGCCCAACCCAATTGCCCAACCTACCACGACTACTACCTATTACGTTGTCGATGAAAACGTGTGCGATGCTGAAACGCTGAGTGTAGTGGTTGAAGTGAGTATACCGACAGCGTTCGCCACCAACGACACTTCCATATGCATCGGACAATCCGTTCCCTTGACGGTTACAGGAGGAGTTTCTTATGCGTGGTCGCCAACTACATTCTTGAACACCGCCAATTCGGCAACACCAACCGCTAGTCCATCACAAACAATTCAATATACCGTCACTGTAACAGATGCGCACGGATGCACCGATGAAGATTCGCTGACGATTGATGTGTATGATACAGCTCCCGGTGGTTTGTCATATCCTGTGCTGAACGTTTGCCGTGGTTCGCAAGTGCAATTGCAAGCGGAGCCGGGCACAGCTTGGCAGTGGTTCCCTCCTTCCTCGCTTAGCGATGATCAGGTTCAGGCGCCTTTCGCTTCGCCAAGCGATACAACTGTTTACATCGTACAGTTAACCAACCCTTGTGGTGTTGGATTCGATACGGTTACCGTGAATGTCATTTCACCTTTTTTGCAAGTCTTTGGAGGTGGCAGCATTTGCCTTGGTGATACTATTTCTGCGTGGGCGTCGGGTGCGTTGAGCTACAGCTGGAGTCCTTCAATATGGGCGAATCCAAGCGATGAGTCACTCACTATTCTTTCGCCTGAAAACACTACTGTTTTTGAAGTTACCGGTGTGGACGCATTCAATTGTGTCTGGACGGAAGAAGTGACGGTGTCGGTATATGAACAGGTTGATGTCGAAGCGGGACCTGATGCATTTTTTAATGTTCCGGATAGCGTCATGCTCTATGGCAACGCACTGGGTTTTGATTGTTACTGGTGGCCTTCGGAAGGGCTGGCATGCGATAGCTGTGAAATGACTCTGGCTTCTCCAACAGAGCCAACTGTATACCACCTGGCCATTGTCGATGATTACGGCTGTGTGAATGAAGATTCGGTTTTCGTCCGACCTTTTTATCCGGTGTTTGTGCCCAACACATTTACCCCTGACGGTGATGGGGTGAACGATGTATTTCTGGTTTCCGGACAACCACAGTTAGGCTTTCACCTGGTTATTTTCGATCGTTGGGGCATCACGGTTTTTGAATCGTTCGACATGAATATACCCTGGACTGGTGATGCCGGCGCAGGCTATTTCGCACCGAATGATGTCTATAACTGGGTGCTCGAATTTGACTCCCTCGATAGGCGCACAAAGCTGATCGGTCATGTGGCATTGGTGCGTTGATGGTTTGTTGAAACAACCGCGGCTTTCCCCGAATATCTTAGCGCCACTTTTTAAAATCCTATATCGAATGGCTTACGAAAACATTCTCGTTACCACCGAACACGCGGTGATGACCATTACCATCAATCGTCCAACGCAACTGAATGCATTGAATAGCTCCACGATTCAAGAGTTGAACAAAGCACTGGCCTTGGCCGACATCAATAATGAAGTGCGCGTTATCGTTATCACAGGTAGCGGTGAAAAGGCTTTTGTAGCCGGAGCAGACATCAAGGAGTTTGCTGATTTCAGCGTGGAGCAAGGACGTCTTTTGAGTGCGCTGGGCCACAAGCTATTGTTTGATTTTGTGGAGAACATGAGCAAGCCTGTTATCGCGGCGGTAAATGGTTTTGCCCTTGGTGGTGGGTTGGAGTTAGCCATGTCATGTCACATGCGCATTGCATCTGACAACGCTAAGATGGGCTTGCCGGAAGTGACCTTGGGAGTGATTCCCGGATATGGAGGGACACAGCGTTTGGCGCAATTGGTAGGCAAAGGCAAAGCAATGGAAATGATTACATCGGCAGCGATGATAACCGCAACGGAAGCCCAAGAGTGGGGATTGGTTAACAAAGTTGTAGCTCAAGCTGAGTTGCTTGCAACAGCAATGGAGCTTGCCCAAAGAATTGCGAAGAACTCTCCGACAGCGATTTCAGCTGCGATTCGCTCGGTCAATGCCGGTTACAAACCCGGTGTGAACGGCTTCAATGAAGAGATTCGTGAGTTTGGACGTTGTTTCGGAACAGCTGATTTCCGCGAGGGCACCACAGCTTTTCTCGAAAAACGGAAACCTGTTTTTGAAGGAAAATAATGGCAGCGAACATTCAAGTTATCAATCGTTCAAAGCATGCTCTGCCCGCTTACGAAACAGAGCAGTCGGCCGGTATGGACATGCGCGCGAATCTAGACGAACCAATTGTGCTTGGGCCGCTAGAGCGAGCAATGGTTCCCACCGGATTATACATCGCTTTGCCGCCCGGCTTTGAAGCACAGGTGCGTCCGCGCAGCGGATTGGCAGCGAAACAGGGCATTACTGTTTTGAACTCTCCGGGTACGGTCGACGCCGATTATCGCGGCGAAATCAAGGTGATACTCGTGAATCTTTCCAATGAAACCATTCACATCCAGGATGGTGACAGGGTTGCTCAATTGGTTATCGCACGCCACGAGCAAGCAGTTTGGCAAGTAACTGAGGTTTTGGATGAAACTGTCCGCGGGACGGGAGGTTTCGGCAGTACCGGCAGGAAATAAATTCCGCTTATATCGAATGAACCTAAATTGTGGAGGTTGGTTTCTTCATTACTTTGTCTGGTATAAATTCGCGCAACATTTTTACAATCCAAACCACGCTATGGCAAAAGGTCTTTTTGGTAGCTCATTAATGAAGAAGTTCTGGATGTCGCTCACCGGTCTTTTTCTGATTTCATTTCTCTTAGTGCACTGTGCATTGAACGCACTCATTTTCGCCAACGACGGCGGTATGCTCTTCAATCAGGGAGCGCACTTCATGGGAACAAACATCATCATACGCACAATGGAAATTGTGCTGTTCGCAGGATTGATTGCGCACGTGGTGGATGGATTGATGCTCTATTTCCAAAATCGTAAGGCACGCCCTGTGAAGTATGCATATGAAAATGCGGGCGCCAGCAGCAAGTGGTATTCGCGCAGCATGGCATTGCTGGGAACACTCATCCTACTTTTTCTCATCCTTCACTTGTACCATTTCTGGCTGAGAACACGCATCACAGGCTTGACAGTGCAGCCTACGCATGTGTTCTTCGAGGGACACAAGCTGGAAGATTTGTATGGTGAAATGAAATTCGTGTTTAGTCATTTGTGGGTTGTAATTGTGTATGTGTTGGGCTGCTTTTCGCTCTTCTGGCACTTGTTGCACGGTTTCCGAAGCGCATTTCAATCGCTTGGTTTGAATTATACGAAATACAAAAACGGAATCGCCTTCTGTGGCGACTTATTCAGCGTTTTAATCCCAACCGTTTTCGCCGCTATGCCGGTAAGCATGTACATGGGATGGGTTCATTAATGAATGTAGATTAAAGCACCTCAAAATAGAATGGAGCTCAATTCGAAAATACCCGACGGACCACTCGATCAGAAGTGGACCAAATACAAGGGAAACGTACGCCTGGTTGCCCCGGCCAACAAAAGAAGCATCGATGTGATTGTTGTAGGTACCGGTCTTGCCGGTGCGTCGGCAGCGGCATCGCTTGCTGAAATGGGCTACAGCGTGAAGGCGCTGTGCTTCCAGGATTCACCTCGTCGTGCGCACAGTATCGCTGCGCAAGGTGGTATCAACGCTGCTAAAAACTACATGAACGACGGTGACTCTACGTTCCGTTTGTTCTATGACACGATTAAAGGCGGTGACTACCGTTCGCGGGAAGCGAACGTACACCGTCTCGCAGAGGTGAGCGCCAATATCATTGACCAGTGCGTGGCACAAGGCGTTCCTTTTGCACGCGATTACGGCGGATTGCTTGACAATCGTTCGTTTGGTGGAACACAAGTTTCTCGTACGTTCTACGCCAAAGGTCAAACCGGACAGCAATTGTTGTTGGGGGCTTATTCAGCGCTTTCGCGTCAAATCGGAAAGGGAACCGTTGAAATGCTTAATCGCCACGAAATGCTCGACGTAGTAATTGTGGACGGGAAGGCGCGAGGCATTATTGCTCGCAACTTGGTTACCGGCGAATTGGAGCGTCATTCAGCGCATGCCGTTGTGCTTTGCACCGGTGGTTACGGTAATGTGTTCTTCCTTTCTACCAATGCGATGGGTAGCAACGTGACAGCCGCGTGGCGCGCGCACAAGCGTGGCGCTACATTCGGTAATCCGTGCTTCACGCAGATTCACCCTACATGTATTCCTGTGAGTGGTGACCACCAATCGAAGTTGACACTCATGTCGGAGTCGTTGCGTAACGACGGTCGCATATGGGTGCCTAAGCATAAAGAAGATGTGGAAGCTATTCGCGCTAAGCGCTTGAAGCCTCAAGATATTCCAGAAGAAAGAAGAGACTATTATTTGGAAAGAAGATATCCCGCTTTCGGTAACCTCGTTCCGCGTGACATCGCATCACGCGCAGCGAAGGAGCGTTGCGACGAGGGTTTTGGTGTGAATGCTACAGGCGAAGCTGTTTACCTGGATTTCTCATCGGCCATTATCCGCTACGGAAAAGCACAAGCCAATGTGAAGGGTATTCACAATGCTACTGATCAAAAAATTATAGAACTCGGAACGAAGGTCGTTGAGCAGAAATACGGAAACCTCTTTCAGATGTACGAGCAAATCGTTGCTGAGAATCCATACACAACGCCTATGATGATTTACCCTGCCGTGCACTACACGATGGGTGGTCTGTGGGTCGATTATGAGTTGATGACTTCGGTGCCCGGCTTGTATGCCTGCGGTGAAGCAAACTTCAGCGATCACGGGGCTAATCGTTTGGGTGCATCTGCACTCATGCAGGGTCTTGCCGATGGTTATTTCGTGTTGCCTTACACCATCGGAAATTATTTGGCTGATGAAATTCGCACCGGAAAAATTTCTACCCAGTCACCTGAGTTCGATGAAGCAGAGAAGAATGTGCGCAAGCAAATCGACACGTTGCTCAACAACAAAGGAACGGAGCCTGTCGATCACTACCACCGCCGCTTGGGTAAGGTGATGTGGGATAAGTGCGGAATGGCACGCAATGAAAAAGGACTGAAGGAAGCCATTGCAGAAATTCAGCAGATACGCAAAGAGTTTTATGCTAATGCTCGTGTACCGAATGAATCGCAATACATGAACACCGAACTGGCAAAAGCGTTGCGCGTTGCTGACTTTATTGACCTCGGAGAATTGATGTGCTTCGATGCCTTGAATCGTAACGAAAGTTGTGGTGGTCACTTCCGCGAAGAATTCCAAACGGAAGACGGCGAAGCGCTTCGTGATGATGAAGGTTACAAGTACGTAGCTGCCTGGGAATGGTCAGGAGATCCATCAGCACCTAAGCTGAACAAGGAGGAGCTGATTTATGAGAATATTAAGGTGCAGCAACGGAGTTATAAATAGTGACTAGTGACTAGTGACTATTGACTAGTGAATAGTGAATAGTGAATAGTGAATAGTGAATAGTGAATAGTGAATCAGGAATAAAATTCCACTAAGTTATTTGAAATGAGAATAGGTTAGTTGTTATGGCGGCAGTAGCATTGCTCCATGGAAACTCAGAATTTAAACACGCCTGTGAAGTCCTATAAGGACTTGATAGTTTGGAAAGCATCCATGAATTTGGTTCATGATGTATATCGAATTAGTTCTGTGTTTCCAAAGTCAGAACAATTGATTTTGACTTCGCAAATGCGTCGGTCGGCGATTTCGGTTCCTTCCAATATTGCGGAGGGCTGAGTAGAAACAGCGCTAGAAGTTTTAATTATTTTTTGAGAATCGCGTCAGGTTCAACATCAGAACTAATGACACAAGTAGAAATAGCATTCAGATTAAACTATTTAACGCCAGAGAAGGCGAATGAATTGACACTTAAAGGGAATCAAATTTCAAAAATGCTCATTGCACTCATTAAGAAGGTTGAAATTCGCGAGAAGGCTAGCAACGCAAGCAAATGAAACTAACAACTATTCACTATTTACTAGTCACTATTTACTAATTACCGATTACGCTACCTTTTAAAAAGCAAAAGAGATGAATCTCAAACTCAAAATATGGAGACAGAAAAGCACCTCTGACAGAGGCGCCATCGTCGACTACAATGTCAACAACGTCTCTCCGGACATGTCGTTTTTGGAAATGATCGACGTGCTCAACGATGACCTCGTGAAGAAGGGCGATGACCCTGTTGCATTCGACCACGATTGCCGTGAAGGTATTTGTGGTATGTGCAGCATGTTCATCAACGGTGAAGCTCACGGGCCGAATCGCGGTGTTACCACTTGCCAATTGCACATGCGCTCATTCAAAGATGGCGACACTGTTTATGTAGAGCCGTGGAGAAGCGAGGGCTTCCCGGTGATCAAAGATCTTATGGTGGATCGTGGAGCGTTCGATCGTATTCAGCAAGCGGGTGGCTTCGTTTCTGTAAACACCAGCGGACGTACCATGGACGCGAATGCTATTCCGATTCCTAAGGAAGACGCCGACAAAGCGTTCGATGCGGCAACCTGCATTGGTTGCGGCGCATGCGTTGCTACGTGTCCGAATGGAAGCGCTATGCTTTTTGTCGGAGCGAAAGTTTCGCAGTTCGCTCTCCTTCCGCAAGGACAAGTGGAGCGTAAAGAGCGTGTGTTGAACATGGTAAAGCAGATGGACGAAGAAGGCTTCGGTAACTGCTCCAACATTGGCGCATGCGAAGTTCAATGCCCGAAAAATATTTCTCTGGAAGTCATTGCGCGGATGAATCGCGAGTATCTGACTGCCAACGTGAAGCCTGAGAATTAATATGAACCGTCATGCTGCCGGTTTTGTCTTGTTGTTGTGCTTGCTCTTTACAGCAAGCGTTTCAAGCCAAAACTTCCACTACAGCGCTGCTTCGGGTAGTTCGAATTTCTTTGATATCGTCGAAGAAGCCAACAACTATTTTGCTGAATCAGATCTTCCTGAGGAGCAACTTTATTCGGATAACGAATACATCCGCTTTAAGCGCTGGGAGTGGTATTGGAGAGGCAGAATAAATGAGGATGGTTCCTTCCCGGATTTGATAGAGCAGAATCGTACTTATCAAAATCTTCAGCAGGAAGCTGCTCAGCGAGACTTGCAAACTCCATGGGTCAACATCAATCAAACCTATGGTGACGGAGGTTATAATGGAATGGGTCGGGCAACGTCGATTGCTTTTCATCCAACCAATCCTGAAATTTACT
>CANIAA010000006.1 GCA_947465255.1 Flavobacteriales bacterium
AGACATTGTCAAGAGAAAGAAGATGCTATGAAGTCGGTTCATTATTGGTACTAGTTTATTGACAAAAGTAAGGTGGAATTGTAATCTACTTTCAACATCTTTGTAGTGTGAAAAAGACAGCTGTTATTGGCGCATCTCCTAACCCAGACCGTTACAGTCATAAAGCGGTGCAGGCACTTGTCAAATCTGGATTCGATTGCGTCGCGATTGGGTTAAAACAGGGTCAGATTGATGGCATACCCATTCAACTAAACCCCATTGATACCTCAACTATCGATACTGTAAGCTTGTATGTTGGACCCAAAAACCAACAAGCGTGGCGAGAAATGATCCTGAAAATCCATCCGAACCGAGTAATATTTAATCCCGGCACGGAGAATCCCGAATTCGAATCAGAACTCATTCTTAACGGCATTGCGGTCGAGCATGCATGTACTTTGGTGCTGCTTTCCACAGGCCAATTCTGAACCATCCATGATTACCCTTCGCGCACTTCGATTGGCTGATTTGGATATGGTATACCAATGGGAAAACAATCCTGAACTATGGCATGTATCAGAACAAAAAGGTCCTTTCAGCAGAGCTGAAATCGAAGCGTTCGTGGAAAAATGTGTCGATGAAAGTAATCCCGAAATTACCCGGTGGCTGATTTGCAGAGGTGAACATGCAATAGGAGCAGTTGACCTATTCGACATGGATAACAAATTGAATCAATGTGGTATTGGTATTTTCATTCTTGAACAGAAGAATCGAAACTATGGATACGCCACAATAGCATTAAAATCTGCACTAACAAGATTGTCCAAATCAGGAATCGAAAGCGTGATTGCGATTATTTTCGACGACAACCAAGCAAGTCGGAGATTATTTTTGAGGGCGGGTTTTATTCCGGGGCGTTCCTTAATCTACAACGGTAAGCATGCAACTCGGTTCTCACTTTCACTTCCCATATGAAAAAAAAAACACAGAAGCTACTCATTGCCATCATCGTTATTAGTTTACTGGCAAGTACCGGCTATCTCTTTTTATTCAAAGCGCCTAATCTTTCACTTCCGGGAAATGATTGTGTTTTCTCCGTGAAAGAAACAACTTCACTTCAAGACATACTGACACAAAACAGTATTAGCCTTAAGAGTGAAACAACTTTAAAAATAAGCTCAACACTGAAACAACTGAATTCAATCAAGCCAGGCAGATATCGTTTAACCAATGGCATGAGTAATGGCGAAATCATCCGCGAATTCAGATCAGGCGGAATAGCTACCGTAAAAATCCGAATTGACGATGTAACGACATTGGAAGAATTAGCCGGCAGACTCGGATTCAACTTGCTTCATGATAGTGCATACTTCATGAGCACATTTCTGAATGACTCACTTTTACAATCGATGGGAATATCGCCAGGCGATGCAACTATCCTGATTCGACCGAACACGTATGAATTTTATTGGGACATGAGTGGACCGACATTTCTTAAAAAGATGAAGTCAGAATTTGACAAACTATGGAATGAAAATAGGTTGAAGCAATCGGATGAAATTGGAATGTCACCATCAGAAGTTACTGTCCTCGCGTCTATTGTTAAAGCCGAAACGGCAAACAGCGATGAAGCCCCTCGCATTGCAGGGCTCTATTTGAATCGTCTTCGCATAGAAATGCCCCTGCAATCTGACCCAACTACTCTTTTTGGAAGAAAAAAATCGGCGCAACGTGTTTATTTGAGTGATCTGCAAGCAGACACTCCATATAATACGTATAAGATTACCGGGTTGCCACCCGGCCCGATTAACTTCCCTGAGACCGTATACATCGATGCTGTGCTGAAGGCTGAAAGCCATGGATATATTTTTATGTGCGCAGAACCCGGAGCGACCGGTAAACACCGGTTTGCGAAATCATTGGCTGAACACGAGCGCAATAGAACAGACTACGTGAACTGGCTGCAGAAGCGGGGCATCGAATAGGTTTTTTGTTGATAAATCAAGCTGTTTTATTACTTTTGTGTTGATATGTTAGGCAGAGAGAAGATTCTTTGGCGGCTTCGCGTGCTTCTGTTTGTTATGGTTGGTGTAACCGTAGCTTCTTGCATTGTGCTCATATACAGTCAAAGCAGTCTGAGCAGCTATCTCTCCAAGATTAGCCTTTCATCGCGCCAAAAGGCTTTAGCAGAGGAGTTAGGTCGCAGAATGTTCGCCATACAACGTAAGGTAAACGAGCACAGCGACTTCCAAGGTGAAATCGCAGAGTTCGAAGTCTCTCTGAATAAATGGGAAAATGCGCAGAAGGCGCTTATAACCGGCAGCGAACAATATGGTACTTCGGGAAGCAATACCAACGCATCGCAAGAAATGCTTCAGAATTCGTCGGTTCAGTTTGTTCAGTGCCGCGATTTTCTGACAGCCTACATCAAGACACCCGAAACGTATACATTAGAACAACTGGATACCGGAATGGCGGTTTTGGAGGAGTATGTAGGCAGTATCAATAATGTAACCGGTCAGTTTTTGTTAGAAAGCGAGCTCCAAGAAAATGTAACTATTTCGGCCATCGGTTTGATTTCGGCGGCAACGCTGACAATTTTCATTTTAGGTTTTGTCTTAATTCTCAAACCCATCCGAAAGAATTTTGAAGGTGCGGATTCGGAAATTGAAGAAGCCGAAAAGAAGGTTAATGAAGCTTTGCAAGCAAAAACAGAGTTTCTCTCCAACATGAGCCATGAAGTGCGCACACCTCTCAACGGTGTTATCGGCATGAGTGAACTACTTCTCCAAAGCAAATTGGACGAAGAGCAACGCGTGTATTCGAGGAATATTCATAATAGTGCAATTCACTTATTGGAACTACTCAATAATGTGTTGGACGTAGCCAAAATGCAATCGACCAAGATGGAAGTTCTTAAGGAACGGTTCTCGGTTCAAGACTGTATTGATCAAGTAATCGATTTAATGAAACCACTTGCCCATGGTAAGAAGATCGAGTTGATGTCAGACGTTTCTCCTGATATTCCCTTGGAAATTCTCAGCGATGAGCACCGGATACGTCAAATCTTAATCAATTTGGTTAACAACGCGATCAAGTTTACACACCAGGGGGAAGTTGTAATCAAAACCGAATTAGTAAATCGAGAGAACGAATTTGTGCAAATCGAGTTCAGTATTAAGGATACAGGAATCGGGATTGATGCTGAAGAATTAGAAAAAATCTTTGAGTCATTCTATCAAGTTGATTCTTCTAATCAAAAGAAATATCCAGGATCAGGGCTTGGGCTATCAATAAGTAAGAACATCGCCCATGAACTGGGAAGCAAAATAAAGGTTACTAGCACTCCCGGTAAAGGATCCATATTCTCATTCAGTCTCGTTGCTGAGATTACAGGACAAGACCATAAAGAAAAGGTAAAGGCACTGCAAGGTTTACAAGCATTGGTTATCGACGACAACACCACCAATCTAAAAATCTTAGTCAAACAGTTATCTGCCTGGGGCATACAGGCGACTCCTTTCAACAGCCCTCAACTGGTAACAGATGTAATGTCGAATCTCAACAAGTTTGATTTCGTTATTCTGGACATGCAAATGCCGGAGCTCGACGGACAGTCAGTAGCTAAAACCATTCGCACTCACTTTACTTATCAGGAGCTTCCCATCATCGTCCTCTCCTCATTGGGCGAGTACATGATGCATGATCGAGATAATCTATACAATGCATTCCTGACTAAACCCGTCAAGCAATCCAAACTACTCGATACAATTATCGATGTAATGCAGATAAGTCCCGTGCAATTGGCAAAGCTTACTATGCAAAGTGGAAACAAGGAAGTAATAGGATCTAACTCAGGACTGAAGATTCTACTCGCGCAAGACAATGAACTATCACGAGCGGTCACAGCAAAAACACTTGAACGTTTGGGGCACAAGTCTATCACAGTAGCAACCGGCAAAGAGGTTTTAGAAAAATCACACAAGGAAGAGTACGATCTGATTCTAATGGACGTGAAGGAGAACGAAGTTGATGGCATTGAAACAACGAAGCAGTTAAAGAAGTTGGTCGATGAGGAATCTATGCCCGTCATTATCGGTCTAAGCCGAGACCAACAGAAAGACAAAGCGATATGCATTCAAGCAGGCATGGACGACATCTTGGAAAAACCAATGCGTGCTGAAGTTCTGCAGGAAAAAATCAACTACTGGATTATATCTCAGTAAGGATTGTACTCTAAGTCCGAGTTTCTTTTTCAACTCTCAGTTCTGAACCTGTACACTTTCAGTGTTACCAACCATGATGGTCAATCAAATCAAAATTCAGAACGCCTGCGCTACATACTTCACTGCTCATCCGCATACAAACAGCCTTAGTGAATCGTTCAGTATATTGCAGCTCCTCGTATTGAAATGCATCACACGAAACGCTTTCTATTCTTACTGATTATAGTTGTTGCTGTCATTAAAATGAAAGCGCAACATGACACACTTTCAAGTAAGTATAGAAACCTAAAGACTTGGTCAATACCCTTGACTATAGGGGCTTCCAGCTACATAATGCTCAACGAGCTTTGGTATAAAAATTATCCACGCACGAGCCTTCACTCCTTTAATGACAACTCTGAATGGTTGCAAGTCGACAAAGTTGGGCATGCATTTACATCGTACACCTTGGCGCGATATCTCAATAGTTATTTCGAACATAATTTGAATCTAGAATCAGATTCATGGCGAGGTGCAGCAACGAGTATGCTATACATGACAAGCATTGAACTGCTTGATGGCAGAAGCGCTCAATGGGGATTTTCGTGGGGTGATATGATTGCGAACACGAGTGGAATTTTTCTATTCTCTGCACAAGATTTTCTTTGGAACGAGCAACGCATCACATTGAAATTCTCATACACTCCTTCCTCATTTGCGAGCTACAACGAAGAAGTACTAGGTCGTAATTTTCAACAACGCATCTTAAAGGACTACAATGCACAAACGTATTGGGCATCATTCAACATACACAAATTTCTCGCTTCTGGCGCGACTTTCCCGAGGTGGTTGAATATTGCAATAGGATATGGCGCAACAAAAATGACAAGTGCAAATTTCGTTGTTGATGATGTTAATAATTTTCAACGCGAGCGTGAATTCTACTTTTCATTTGATGCAGATTTGGAACGTGTTCGATGGAAGAAAAAATGGATGAAGCGAACAGCGAAAATTTTAAGCTTCATAAAAATTCCAGGACCCACTTTTGAAATTCGTGATAATGGAAAAATAAAATTTCACGGATTGTTTTTTTGAAGACCTGAACAGAAACCGAAGTGAGAAATTGAAATGGGAGTTTATCGAGTGACAGAGATAACACATGCTTCACCCAAGAGTTGGGAAGATGCAACGGCCAAAGTAGTGGAAGAAGCAATGGCTCGTTTCAATAGCGTTAGTTCGGTTTATGTTCAAGACCAGACCGCAAGAGTATTAAATGGGAAGGTGAATGAGTTTTGCGTTACGGCCAAGGTCACTTATGAAATTGTAAATCACAAATCAACCGTTACAAATATGAAAACAAAGTCAAAATCACACGCTGCCCCTAAGGCCGTGAAGAAGGCTGCTGCCAAGAAGGCTGCTCCTAAGAAGAAAGCTGCTGCTAAGAAAGCTGCTCCTAAGAAGGCTGCTGCTAAGAAGGCTGCTGCTCCTAAGAAGGCTGCTGCTAAGAAGGCTGCTCCGAAGAAAGCTGCTGCTCCTAAGAAGGCTGCTGCTAAGAAGGCTGCTCCGAAGAAAGCTGCTGCTAAGAAGGCTGCTGCTCCGAAGAAAGCTGCTGCTCCTAAGAAGGCTGCTGCTAAGAAGTAATATTCTTCGTAACGAAAATGAAAACCCCGCAATGCGGGGTTTTTTGTTTTCAGTAATTCCGAAACAAGTATTCAGCTTTCTACTTCTGCAATTTGATGAACACAGGCAGATGATCTGAATATCCACCCTTGTATGAATCACCGGCGTATGATCTGCTGGGGCGAACAACGCCATCCTTGTCGCGAAAAAGGATTCTATCATCGCGCAATACACCTGACGCTTGCGCGTCAACATGCCAACCGGTTGTGGTCATAAATCCTCTGGAAGTAATCATTTGATCCAAAGCGCCCCACTCACCCTTATAGAAATAGGAGCCATTCCCCGATGCATGTATTGCGTACATCTGATTATACAAAGGAGACGAAGGCTGGTCCGATGCGCCCAGAGTTTCATATATACTCTTGTCATTAGGATGATCATTGAAGTCACCCATGATTAGAATTTTAGCATTGGCATTTTCTGAAAGCACAACATCAATTTTCGACTTCAACAAGGCTGCAACTGCCAATCGATTCGGTTCACTTTCGGTTTGCCCACCGCTTCGGCTCGGCCAATGGTTTACAAAAAAGTGAATCGTCTCTCCATCCAACTTGCCCTGTGCATGCAATATATCACGCGTGTTTGGATCTTTCGGATCGGGCAAAGCGATCGTATAATACTCGAATCGCACATCTTTCAATTTCGATGCATCATACAATGCTACAGCATCAATACCACGCTCATCGGGACTGTCGGCATGGATAATTTCATAGCGCCCCTTTTTAGGAGAAGCATTCAATGCAGGCTCGCGCACCAAATCAAGGAGCACAGCTTTATTCTCTATCTCACACAATCCTATAAAAACAGGTAGTTCTCCAGGGAGCAAATCAATAACTTCTGAAATACGCGAAAGCTTTTCACTGTAGCGAACAGAACTCCACTGCAATTTTCCCGAGGGAGTAAAGTCTTCATCGATTGTAATCGGATCATCAATCGTATCGAATAAATTCTCTACATTATAGAAAGCAACGATTACCTCCTCGCCTCCGGATTTTGATTTTCTCTGAGCAGTAGCACAAGACATTAAACAAAAGAAGAATGCCAAAGGGAGCAGGAATGATAGATGGTATTTCATATCGCAATTTTCAGCAAAGATGACCTTTTAAAGGGAATTTCAAAAAAATGCAACCATTATCCGACTGCTTACGTAACAACATGAAAACTGAACTGCAATGAATAAAAACAAACTCTATACGCTCCTTTTGGGGATGTTCGCCTTCGGTCAAGGTGTCATGGCCCAAAGTCAACTGCAGCCCAAAACAGTTCATTTAAATGCGATGATGCAAACTGCATCCGAAACAGGTGCTACTTATCGGCTGCAACTAACGCCCCTCGACGAAACGAAATACAAAGGCATCGTTTATGACGGAATGGAAAACCTGAAAGTAGAAGGTCAATACGTAGAGCGCAACGGACGCTACATCGAAGACGGCTACTTCAAATACTACTTCCCGAATGGCAGCGTAGAAAGCGAAGGTGAATACCAGGCCGGAGTGAAAATTGGCCACTGGAAGCGATTCGATTTTATGGGCAACCGCAAACCGGATCGATACTATCCACCATCAAGCGCCAGCATGCGTCGCAAATCGATGAACATCGACATATCCACAGACAACTAAACTTCTTGATGGCCTGACTACTTTTGGCGGGCCATGACGAAACGATATTCCTGCCGAACCTATCTTTCGATGGCACTGACCTGGTCAGTGCTTTCGGCGTTAGTATCGTGTCAATCCGTTTCGAACGACACACGTAAAGTATTCTGCTACAATGAGAGTAATGGAATAACGACATTGGATCCGGCCTTCTCGCGCGATATCGAAGTGATGTGGGCAACCAATCAGTTGTTTGATGGACTGGTCGAACTCGACTCACAGATGAAAGTCATTCCGTGCATTGCTGAACGCTGGGAAATTAGCGAAGATGGGAAAGACTATTTTTTTTATCTGAGAGACAACGTCCATTTTCATCCGAGCCCTTTGTTTGAAGACACGGCCGGAAGAAAAGTAGTAGCGTCTGATTTCGTTTATAGTTTCAATCGACTACTCGATCCCGCGCTGGCCACTCCGGCTTCCTGGATTTTCAGCAGTGTTGATCGCACACAGGCCGGAGGATTTGAGGCCATTAGCGATCGTGTTTTCGCAATACACTTGAAAGAACCATTCCAACCGTTCTTAGGCATGCTCAGCATGCAGTATTGTAACGTAGTTCCAAAAGAAGTGGTCGAACATTATGGTCCTGACTTTCGCGAACACCCCATTGGAACTGGTCCATTTCGTTTTGCTTTCTGGTATGAAAACGTTGCACTGGTTATGCATCGCAACAATCGCTATTGGATGAAGGATGAAGCGGGTCAGAATCTCCCCTACCTCGATGCAGTCAAAATTGAATTCGTTAAAGACATGTCTGTCGAGTTTCAAGGTTTGTTGCAAGGGAAGTACGACTTCATGAGCGGTATTCACACTTCATTCAAAGATGAATTATTGAATCAATCGGGCGAGCTGACGGAAGCCTATGAGAGCATACTGAGATTTCAGAGAACACCCTTCATTAAAACCGATTACCTCGGCTTTCAAATGGATCCATCAGCAGAGATTAATGCAAACTCTCCGTTGATGGATGTGCGAGTGAGGCAAGCCATTTCGCACGCCATCGATAAAAACGAGATGGTGAAATACCTGCGCAACAACACAGTATTCGCTGCATACAATGGTTTCGTCCCACCAATGTTGAACCCGGCAAATGAATCGCATTACTATCCCTATGACGTAACAAAAGCTAGGGCACTATTAGCAGAAGCCGGATTTCCGGATGGCAAAAACATGTCGGAGGTAGTGTTGTCGACCACGGGCGACTACGCCGACTTGATGGAGTACATCCAACATGCCCTAGGGAAAATAGGCATCCCTGTTCGCATCAACGTATTGCAAGGACCGGCACTGCGCGAGCAATCTGCAAAAGCACAATTAGCCGTATTTCGAAAATCTTGGCTAGCAGACTATGCCGATGCAGAGAATTTCCTCACCGTATTCTACTCACCGAATTTTTGTCCAACCGGGCCCAACTACACGCACTATAAAAATCCGGAATTCGATGCACGCTACGAAACTATTCGTCACGAATCGAATGATAGTATTCGATACTCCCAAATTGCAGCGCTCAATGAGTTGCTCATGCAAGATGCGCCTGTCATTCCTCTTTACTATGATCAGGTTTCACACTTTGTGCGCAACAACATTGATGGAGTTCAAACAAACCCCGTGAACATGCTTGATTTACGACCGGTGCGAAAAAACTAAAACACACTCTCGACTATGAGTCTCAAGATTGATATGCATACCCACATCATGCCTAAAGTTGTACCGGACTGGTCGGCACAATTCGGTTATGGCAGTTTCATTCACCTCGATCATCACCGACCAGGTTTTGCACGCATGATGCAGGGCGATAAGTTTTTTCGAGAGATAGAATCCAATTGTTGGGATGCAAACATTCGCATTGAGGAGTATGCGAAGTACAATACGCAGGTTCAAGTTGTATGCACTATACCGGTTTTATTTGCCTACTGGGCTCAGCCTGCAGATGGACTAACGGTGGCGCGTTACCTCAATGATCACATTGCCGATATTGTAGCGCGTCATCCCAAAAACTATGTAGGTCTCGGCACAATACCCATGCAAGATGTAGACATCGCCATTCACGAATTGGAGCGATGCAAAACAATTGGGATGAAGGGAATTCAGATTGGCAGTAACGTCAATCAGAAAAATCTGGGTGAAACCATGTTCGAGCCGCTCTGGCAAGCCATACGCGATATGGATATGGCGGTATTGGTGCATCCCTGGGAAATGATGGGCCAAGATGACATGAAGAAGTATTGGCTGCCCTGGTTAGTGGGTATGCCGGCAGAGACAGCACGTGCCATGTGCTCGCTCATCTTCGCAGGAGTATTGGAGCGTTATCCGGAAATCCGATTCAACTTCGCACATGCCGGCGGTTCGTTTTTACCTACACTCGGAAGGATCGAGCACGGATTCAATTGCAGGCCGGACCTTGTCGCTATAGACAATCCGGTAAACCCTCGCGAATACGTTGGTAAGTTTTGGGTTGATAGCGCAACGCATGACCCGAAGCTATTCGAATATATCCTTGGTATGCAAGGGTCGAAACGCGTTACTCTCGGAACCGATTATCCCTTTCCGCTCGGTGATTTAGAAGTAGGAAAATTCATCACACAAATGAACTTACCACCCGAAGATCTGCAGGCAGTTTTTTGTGACTCTGCATTGGAATGGCTGAAGCTCGATAAGAATCAATTCATTTAGCCTTTCCCAGCTTAGCAGCAACGAAAAGAAGTTGCTGACTGGAATAGCGCGCATAGACGTCGTACAATTGAGTTTGCTCTTTTTTTACAACCTTCGTGCTCAGAACTAATACAGGAATATCGGCAATGCTATCCGAACGAAAACCAACAAGCTCTGTTCGTATACCATCGTAATCAACAGAATCCTGAGTGGGAATTCGACTGCCCATAAACTCTAAAATCGAATCCGGAAAAAAAGTGGGATCAACCACCATGCGAATGGAATCCAGTCCCTTGGATGGATGCCACCGGAAATAAGAAGATGCGTTATCAATACAGCGATCGGCAATGGTTAACTCCTCGCAGGTATAAGTAGCTTGCAAGGCCGCACCTTGTTGCTGCGCAATATTGACCTTCACAAAGCAATTGCCGTTTCGCTGATCTTCTCGAAGTTCATTGTAAAAAGCCAACGCACAAACAGAGGTTATTTGCTCGTGGGTGAATTCGGGCAAGATCTTCGCGCCGTCAATTTTGAGTGAAAAAACATTACCGGTTGATTGCTTCAACAATTCTGCTTCGGCATGGTTAGAACCTACAAGTGCGGCCGACCTCAAGGCTGGTTCACGCAGAGAATTTCCGTCACAGCCGATGAAAATAATGCACAGTGCCAGCGCAGCGCTAAACAGGCTAGAAAATACCGGCTCTTTTTTTACCATGTGAATCGACCATTAAATTTTTTTTCATTTCCCACCGCATCAACAATTGTGAGCTCAAATTCATGCTCACCGGGTGATATATAACGGCTATCGAAATAATAGGTCAATCGACTGTTCTTCGCATCGTACTCCATCAGCGCCCACTTACCATCAATGCGAGGAATAATCTGATCGATACCGGAAAGTCCGTCTGAAATTTTAAACGAAAAACTCTTTCTACCCTTCATAGCCGGAGCAAAGTCAACAACTGAAATAGCGGGCTTTATGGAATCCGTCATGATGGCAAAGTAACCGAGATACATCGGCTCAGCCGTTATCCAACCATTTTCATACTTGCTCGGCTCGGCAATCAACTTGTTCTTATCGGGATCCCATCGAACAATCGTCGATCTTCGTTCATTTCCGGGCTTCACCTTGTCGGCCTTGAGCGCAAGCGTATACGCGTTGTGGACGGGTTCATAAGGAGATGCTATTAGAAAGGCCGGGCCAACAGAGTTTGGAATTTTGGTGGTTTCAGTGATGTCCAAATCCAGGTTTTCATAAAGCGTATTGGCCTTCATGGACACCCTAACTCGTTCTGTTTCGATTTTATTGTCACGTTCCCAATCCCAGTGCGCCAAATGTGCCTTCGAGGATGCTGGTTTTCCGGGGGCAGTCTGCGATTGCACGTTGAATTTCACGCGGGTTTCATTGCCCATAATATCGAGCAAGCGATACTCGCAAACATGGGTTTTTCCATCCCGAAAACTGATGACACCATCATTGACGAGATTGTCATAGATATCGAGCGGATTTCCCGGTAAGCGATAGGAACCATGAATTGAGCTTCGATCTTTCTTGAATCGCTCGTAAATAGTGTGAGCATTCATAGCTCTATTGGTAGTAAAATCAAGGCGATCCATTCGTTGTCCGTAAACCTGCAGACCATCCACGAAAAATTCAATGCGATAAATACCACAGCGATTACTATTCCCATCAAGCATATCAACCGTTGTAATGGCGAATCCCACATCACCATAAACCTTCGGCAGGGTGGTCGTTTTAAGCCCTCCCCCCTTCGTTTCAAGTGCCACAGGCAAGCGCGCACCGTTTACCCATGAAGAGTCGGTAAGCGGAACAATCCATACATTCGACACAGAGGGTGGAATTTTATCTTTTACCTGAAAACCAAACAACAACGGGTTAACCAGTTTCTCGGTAGCGGTTTCGCGCACCTCGAAGTGCAAATGCGGACCTCCACTGCCTCCTGAATTGCCAGAAAGTCCGACAATCTCGCCTTTAGTAACAGCTAATAGTCCACGGTCTGGATAGAGGTCAATACTGAATGACTCCAGTTCATATTGCTGACCCTTAACATACTCATCAATTTTTGCGGAATACTTCTGCAAATGGCCATAAACAGTAGTGTATCCATTTGGATGATCGATGTACAACGCGTAACCATAACCAACGGAAGAAACCTTGATTCGGGAAACAAATCCATCAGCAGCTGCCACAACATTCAAACCTTCACGCTGCTCCGTCTTAATATCGATTCCTGCATGAAAGTGATTGGTTCTTAACTCACCAAAATTTCCGGAAAGGTTCAAAGGTATTTCCAGAGGTGATCTAAAATAATCTGTCGGATATTCTTTCACTTGTCCATAAAACAGAGATGGAACAAAGAAAAGAGCCAGGAAATACAGACAGATTGGGTGATGTTTAATGAAAGACATAGCCAGCGAAATTGCGGAAAGGGCATTGCCATTTCCATTGACTCGCCTTTAAAATATGAACAGCCGAAAAAGGAAAAAACAGTCTTGTCGCGAAGCGATCTTACCGTAAATTTGACCCACAATCATTATTGACTCTATACTTTTCAGAACCAATGAATGAACTTTTGATCGAACGCATACAGGCTAAAATCGTGACGCTCGGAGAGGCTAAATTGAGCCTCCAGCAGCAGGTGCAACGCCTGCGTGAAGAAAATGAAGCCATGCATCGCATCAATAAGGAACTTCAGCAACAGGTTGATGACTTAAGTAGTCGAGTGAATAATGGTGTAAACACCGGTTCAATGCCTACCCCGCAGGACGAAAACTTCCGCGGTGTAACCCGACACAGGATCAATGAGCTGGTGAAGGAAATCGATGAGTGTATCACGCTACTCAACAAATAAGCAATAGACATGAGCGACATTTCGATCAAAGTGAACATTGCAGGCCGCACCTACCCTCTTACGTTGGGCAGCGCGGAAGAAGTTAACATCCGCAAGGCAGAGACGGCTATTGAAGAGAGCATACAGGCATTCCAACAGAACTACGCAGTAAAAGATAAACAAGATTTGCTGGCCATGGCATCATTGCAAATGGCCGCCAGTGCTATCAAAAACATGGAGCCACGCATTGAACGCGTGGTAGAAAAAGTAGTTGAACGAGTAGAAGTACCGGTCGACCTTTCTCCTTCTCTGCTCGCTTTGGAAAGTCAGTTAGACCATTATCTGGCCTAATCCCCATTCGTTTCCCCCCTTTCCTGTGTCAACCCGGAGGCAAAGCGCCTGCGGTAACAACTTATTTAAAATAAATAGCTATGGGCGAAATTATGTATGTGCTCGTTGCTTCACTTGCCGGAGTGGCCGTTGGTGGCGGATTTACCTGGGTGGTCTTCAATAATATATTGAAGAACAAAAAGGAAGGAATACTGGCAGAAGCAACACAAGAAGGAGAAACGATTAAGGAAAAGAAAATTCTTCAAGCCAAAGAGAAGTTTTTGGAGATGAAGAACCAACACGAAAACGAAGTTCGTGAACGCAACAAGAAACTGCAGCAGGGAGAAGATAAAGTAAAGTCGCGCGAGCGCGAGCTTTCTCAGCAAGTTGAGCAGTACAAGCGCAAAGAGAAAGAAATCGAGACACAGCGCGAGAACCTCAACAAACAGCTCGACACAACGCAGCGCAAGCAGGCGGAATTGGAGAAGAGCAATCAAAAAGTTGTCGCTTTACTGGAAGAAACGGCGAAGATGACTGCCGACGACGCTAAGAAGCGTCTCATGGAGCAACTCAAAGAAGATGCACGCAACGCAGCCGCCTCTCAAATTCAAGGTATAGTCGACGAGGCCAAGTTGAAGGCCAATCAGGAAGCTAAGAAAATCGTTATTCAAACCATTCAGCGCACAGCCGTTGAGCACGCTGTGGAAAATAGCGTTTCGGTTTTCAATATCGAAAACGATGAAATCAAAGGCCGCATCATCGGTCGCGAAGGGCGTAACATCCGTGCACTGGAAGCAGCGACGGGAGTTGAAATCATCGTGGATGACACCCCGGAAGCAATCGTACTTTCATGCTTTGACCCGGTTCGACGTGAGATTGCCCGCCTTTCATTGCACCAATTGGTTACTGACGGTCGTATTCACCCGGCGCGTATTGAAGAAGTTGTAGCGAAAGTGACCAAGAACATCAACGACGAAATCGTTGAAATCGGCAAGCGTACTACTATTGAATTAGGTATACATGGTCTGCACAGCGAACTTATTCGCATGGTGGGCCGCATGAAATACCGTTCATCTTACGGACAGAATCTCCTGCAACACTCCCGTGAAGTAGCGAACCTATGCGCCACAATGGCGAGCGAATTGGGATTGAATCCGAAAGCAGCCAAGCGCGCAGGTCTTTTGCACGATATCGGAAAAGTGCCGGACGATGAGAGTGAATTGCCGCACGCAATTCTCGGAATGAAACTCGCCGAGAAATTTGGCGAGAAACCCGATGTATGCAACGCGATTGGTGCTCACCACGACGAAATTGAAATGACTACCCTCTTGTCGCCCATCATCCAGGTGTGCGATGCCATTAGCGGAGCGCGCCCGGGTGCACGCCGCGAAGTGGTCGAAGCCTACATCCAACGCCTGCGCGATTTGGAAAACATGGCGCTCGAGAACAATGGCGTATCGAAAGCTTTTGCTATTCAAGCGGGTCGTGAACTTCGTGTAATGGTAGAAGCCGACCGCGTTTCAGACGATCAAGCCGATGCATTGGCCATTAGCCTGGCAAGCAAGATTGAGACAGAAATGACCTACCCGGGTCAGGTACGAGTAACCGTTATTCGCGAGAAAAGAGCAGTAGGCATCGCACGATAAACCGCTCGCGGTTGATAGTTGAAGGTTGGAGGTTGCTGATTCAAGAAAGACACACACTTTCTTAGCAGCAACGTTCAACCTTCTCTCTTTTTATAAAGCACAAACGCACGGTGAGTACGAAAGAACAAATGGCCACTAGTTTTAGCTGGAACACGCTTACAGTGGTGTTGCAGGTGGTCATCCAATTAGCCTATACAGGACTTCTGGCACGTTTAGTTGCGAAAGACTCCTTCATGCTGATGGGCATTGTGCTTGGCATCATGGGATTTGCGGAGATTTTCTCGCAAGTAGGTGTAGGTCCTGCACTCATTCAACGTAAGGAGGTCAACCAACAACATGTCAATGGAGCCTTCTATATCGCGGTCATTCTGGGATTAGGATTCACTCTTCTGTTTCTTGGACTTGCTCCTGCCATAGCGGTATTCTATGAGCTGCCTGAGCTAAAACCCATCATCCAGGTAGTTTGCACGAGCTTCCTTATTTCGGCCATTGCCGTGGTTCCCAGGAGTATGATGATGAAGCACATGCGCTTTAAGACCATGTTTAAAGCCAGCATGATTTCGATTATTGGCGGAAATCTGGTTGTTGGACTGACACTCGCCTATCTGCAATGGGATGTTTGGGCGTACGTATGGGCGTTGTTCGCTCAAAACATGCTTATGACCCTGGCCCTTTGGTATTATGAACCCGTAAGAGTGACCTTTCAGTGGGAATGGAAATACACGCGAGAACTCATACGCTACGGAGCAGGCAGCACATTATTCAACGCATTAAACTATCTGGCTACCAAGCTGGATGTGCTTTTAGTGCCGCGCGCACTAAGAGCAGGACAAACAGAGCTTTCACCGGAGCAGCGCAACATGGCCTCGTACTTTGAGAGAGCCAGCTACGCCATGACACAGCCCATCACCATCATGGGCAAATTGAGCGATAGTGTGTTGTTCAGCGGGATGTCGCGCATGCAAGACGATCGCGAGCGCTTACAAAAAACAGTGACCCTGGCTACATCCATGCTCGGAATTGTGCTCATTCCCACTAGTGTATTCATGCTCTTTTTTGCCGACGAACTCATTACACTCTGGTTAGGTATCGACTACCTCGAAACAGCAGCCATCTTGAAGGTGCTCTTTCTGGCAGTTGTATTTCGCTCTATGAGCAAACTGGGTGATTCATTGCTTCGTGCCAAGGACGCGGTATTTCAGGGATCTTTTTTTAAGGCCATTTATGTAGCACTTATGGCAGCGGGCATTTGGTATGGAACGGCTTATGGTATGAAAGGCACAGCCACCGGGATAGTGCTGGCCACCATTACACATTATTTCATGAACATGTTCATGACCACCCGATTAATCGAACTTCGGTGGGGCGCCTTGTTGGGTGCGTGGTTACCCGGAATTTTTCTCGGATCGATTTGCATGGCCGCCGGATGGACCGTTCACGCCCTGGCTTTTTGGTTACAGCTGCCCGCCTTTATTACGCTCGTAATAGCCGTTGCTATCGTTCCAGGCATTTGCGTGCTGGGCGTTATAGCATTTCCTCGCATGCTCGGTCGGGGCAGCAACAACCCGCTGTTGTACTTACCACAACGGTTGAAACAAATCAAATTCATAGGCAACCTTATTTCGCGGACAGAGTAAAAAGCCCCTATGAAAACGCTGATTCGGATACTGTCAATGTCTACCCTACTCTTAGCAGGTCAGAGAGCCGATAGCCAATGCCGCATTCGTGTGGAAGCCCCCGACTCGCTCCCCTTCTTGTTTTCGATGAGTGAAAGGAGTATTAATCAAATACCCGTGATTTCGATGACACTCGATCAAGCCATTTCCGGAAAAATCAATTTTAAAGCAGACTTCCCTTCTCGACCGGAACTGAGTTTCACGCAGGTTGTAACCGTTAAAAAGAACACCTACCTGGAGTTTGCAATTGAGCGAAGCAAGGGCACGCTTAAATTCATTCTCAAAAGCGAGTCTGAAATGGCATTCCCGGAAGTGGCAAACACAGGCTCCATGGCAGACAGCAGTAAGACTCAAGGCCATAGACATACAGGCTGCTTTCCAGTGGCCGATGATGCTGCCTACCAGGCGATGCTCGTAAACGTAGAAGGCCAGCACTTCGAGTCGAAGAAGCTGAGTATCCTGTCGGAGTTCGCGTCCGCCCAGTGCATTCGAACCGAGCAACTGCGCAACATGATGAGCGTATTAACACAAGAAGACAACAAAATCGCACTGCTCCTAGCCTCTAAAGATCACATTTACGACCCGGAACAAATTCGCGATGTCCTTAACGAGTTCTTTTTAGCACGCAACAAAGAGAAGGCGACCGAGATTATAGAAGCCGGTAGATAGACAAGTCTTTGCTAAATTCGTGCGCGTAAATTCAACGCACGTTTTCATGAGCAAAATCCACAACTTTAGTGCAGGCCCCTGCATTCTTCCGCAAGAAGTAATTGAACAAAGCGCAGCAGCCATCCGCGAATTCGACGGCATGGGTTTGTCGCTGATTGAAATCTCACACCGTTCGAAAAACTTCGAGCGCGTGATGGAAGAAGCACGATCACTAGTGAAAGAAATACTCGGGTTAAAACCAAATTACGAAGTGCTTTTCTTGCAAGGTGGTGCGACGCTTGGATTTTATACAGCGGCGCTTAACTACCTCAAAGAAGGGGGCAAGGCAGCATACGCGAATACAGGCGTGTGGGCTGCAGGCGCCATCAAAGAAGCGAAACTGGTTGGCGCTGTGGACGTCATTGCCGATTCTTCCGATAAGAATCACAGCTATATTCCTTCTTTCGAAGTGCCTTCAGGATACGATTATTTCCACTTCACTTCGAACAATACGATTTACGGAACACAGTACCAGAGCTATCCGAAGTGCGATGTGCCGATGGTGTGCGACATGAGTTCCGATATTTTCTCGAAGCAATTCGACGCCAATCAATTCGCTATGATCTATGCGGGGGCGCAGAAGAACATGGGTCCGGCGGGCACTGTGTTATACATCATCGACAAAGAACAGCTCGGTAAAACAGGACGCAAGCTTCCTACTTACATGGATTTGCAAGCACATATCGACAAAGACTCGATGTATAACACACCTCCTGTTTTTGCGGTGTATGCAAGTATGCTCACTCTGCGTTGGATCAAGAACAACGGCGGATTGAAAGGCATGGAGGACCGCAACAGAGCGAAGAAAGATTTGTTCTACAACGAACTCGATCGCAACTCGCTTTTCCACGGACACAGCGAGCCAGGTTCACGCTCTTGGATGAACCCCACCTTCCGTCTCAACGACGATAGCACCGCCGCAGAGTTCGATAAGATGTGGAAAGAAGCCGGCATCAGCGGCATAGCAGGTCACCGCTCTGTGGGCGGCTACCGCGCCAGCATGTACAACGCACTGCCCATCGAAAGCGTGCAAGTGCTGGTGGATGTGATGGCTGAGTTTGAAAGAGCGAAGGGATAGATGGGAAGTACGAGGGACGAGGGACGAGGGACGAAGTACGAGGTAAGTTGGACGAAGTACGAGGGACTATTCACTATTTACTATTCACTATTTACTATTTACTATTTACTATTCACTATTTACTATTTACTGTTCACTACTCACCAATCACAACTCCAACACGCACCTATTCTCCTACAATCCTTCACCCCTATAATCCTTCCACATGAAAATCCTCGCCAACGACGGCATCGACAGCACCGGTAAGAAAGCCCTTGAAGCTATGGGCTGCACTGTAATCACCGAAAAAGTTGCACAGGAAAATCTGGCTGCAGCCATCAACACCGAAGGCTACGACGGCCTCTTGGTGCGCAGTGCAACTACTGCACGCAAAGACTTGATTGATGCGTGTCCGGGATTGAAGTTCATCGGTCGCGGTGGCGTGGGCATCGACAACATCGATGCAGAGTATGCGCGCAGCAAAGGCGTTGACGTGTTCAACACACCTGCTTCGAGTTCACAAGCTGTGGCGGAATTGGTGATGTCGGTATTGTTTGCAGCAGCGCGCGGTGTATACGACAGTGGTCGCAACATGCACTCAGCTGATGGAAAAGCATTTGAAACACTGAAAAAGAAATACAGCAAAGGATTTGAGTTGCGCGGCAAGACCATTGGCATTGTAGGTTTCGGGCGTATTGGTCAGAGCCTAGCCTCGTATGCTCTTGGATGCGGCATGCGCGTAATTGCATGCGACCGCACAACTGATGAGTACAAGACGCTCACTATAGACATGGGCGGACAAAACGTTCACGTCAATGTTCCCTACATGCCCTTTCATGCCTTGCTTCGCGAAGCTGATATTGTGTCGCTGCACGTGCCCAAACAGGCCGATGGCTCAGCCGTAATCGGAAGCGAAGAATTCCAGTATGTGCGCGAAGGCGCTGTTCTGATAAATACCTCGCGCGGTGGTGTCATAGACGAAACTGCTCTTATTGAAAATCTCAACAACGGCAAAGTGCGCTCGGCGTGTCTCGATGTATTTGTCGGAGAACCGAACGCTAATCCTGCCATCATTTCTCACCCCGGCATCATTGCTACGCCGCACATCGGCGCGAGCACGGTGGAAGCGCAGGAGCGCATTGGGTTGGAGATTGCGGAGAATGTGAGGAGGATAAAAGGATAGTAGGATTATAGGATTGCAGTGGGGGCCAACTTTCAACATTCACTTTCATTTTTTCAGCGCTTAGAAATTCTGCGTTCTTTGCGTCTTCGCGGTTAATCCACTTCCCTCCTATCTTTGACGGAAAATTAGTCACTAGTCACTAGTCACTAGTCACTAGTCACTAGTCACTAGTCACTAGTCACTAGTCACTAGTCACTAGTCACTCGCAACTAGTCACTCGCAACTCGTCACTCGCCACTGATTATGCCCTCCCTCCGCCCCTTCACCGCCGTTCGCCCCACGCGCGACAAAGTGCACCTTGTGGCATCGCGCTCGTATGTGAGTTACACGGCGTTGCAATTGAGGTCAAAGTTGACGGAGAACCCGTTCAGCTTTCTGCACATCATCCATCCGGATATGACAACGACGAACTTGCACAAGACGGTGGACTTAGGTGAGCGCTTCAAGCAGGTGCGCGGCAAGTACGACGAGTTTTTGGCCGAGGGTATTCTGCAACGCGATGACACACCGAGCCTTTACATCTACCGGCAGATCAAAGCCGGACATGCGTTCACCGGTATCATTGGCGCAGTTTCGGTCGACGATTATCTCAGCGGTAAAATCAAAATCCACGAGAAGACCATTGCCAAGCGGGAAGAGACCTTTGTGCAATACCTCGACATTACGAAAATCAATGCCGAGCCTGTGCTGCTCATGGCGCGCGACAGCAAAACCATCGATGACATCATCGCCCAAAAAACTCTTGAGCGTCCGGAATACGACTTCACCACGACCAACAAAGTGCACCATCAGTTTTGGTTAATCGATGATGCTGCTTCCATTGAAGCCATTGCACAAGCATACGCAACGCAAGACGCTTTCTACATCGCCGACGGGCATCACCGAAGCAGTAGCAGCGCGCTTTTATTTGAAAAACACAAAGCATCGATTACGAATGATCATGACCCGATGCGCTTTTGCCTAGCCTATATTCTTTCGGAAGAAAACGTGCGCATCTACGAGTTCAATCGCATTGTGAAAGATCTCAATGGTTTGAGCACTTCTGAAGTGCTTGAAAAACTTGGGAACGCTTTTCAGGTAGCACCTTCAGACAATCCTGTGCATCCGCATCGCAAAGGCGAAATGGGACTGTACCTGGAAAACAACTGGTATAAACTCAGCTTGAAAGAAGCCTCCGATATTCTCGACGTGCAGTTACTCACCGATCTCGTGCTGGAGCCCATCTTCGGTATTTCCGATTTGCGCAAAGACAAGCGCATCAGTTTTATGGAAGGACCAAAAGGTCTTGACGCACTGATCCAAACCGTCGACAAGCAAGGCACAGGCGCTGCGTTCACACTTTTTGCCCCAACGGTAGATGACATCAAGCGCATCGCCGACGCCGGTCAAACCATGCCACCCAAAAGCACGTGGGTAGAACCCAAACTTCGCAGCGGGTTAGTTGTTTATGAGTTCTGACATGGCATCTATCGCTGAAAACATACACACCCTTCTCAAGGAACTTCCCGCTCACGTTCGCCTTATCGCTGTTTCGAAAACGAAACCGGTGTCAGATCTTCAACAAGCATACGACGCCGGCCAGCGCATATTCGGAGAAAATTATGTGCAAGAGTTGACCGAAAAGCAACCGCTGCTTCCGGCAGATATAGAATGGCATTTTATCGGTCACTTGCAAAGCAATAAGGTGAAATACATCGCACCCTTTGTGCATTGCATTCACGGTGTGGATAGTTTCAAGCTGCTGAAAGAAATCAGCAAGCAGGCCGTTAAAAACAACCGCACCATCCAATGCCTGTTGCAGGTTCATATCGCCCAAGAAGAAAGTAAATTCGGTTTCTCCCCTGCAGAACTTTCGGAGCAAAGTTCCTCTTTCAACCCTCAGGATTATCCAGGTATTGAGCTGTGCGGACTGATGGGCATGGCTTCTTTTTCAGACGACCAAGAACTTGTTCGCAGTGAGTTTCAGCACTTGAAATCGACCTTCGACGTGTTACAATCAGGCGCGTTTAGCTCTTTATCATCCTTTCGTGAAATCTCTATGGGCATGAGCGGCGACTGGAAAATGGCCATCGAAGAAGGCAGCACGATGATACGTGTTGGAAGCGCTATTTTTGGAAGCCGAAATCAATAAGTACCATGTCGAAAAAAACACGCATTATCTACCTCTGTATTGCACCCTGCCTGTTCCTGTTAAGCTGGTACATTTCACACAGAATGTATACCGACTATTTACAGAACGGAGTCGGTAATATGCGTTATGCCGGCGAAGAACGCAGCTTCATGTATGCGTCCGTATTTACCGGAATCTATCTGGTGGCGTTTTTTGTGATACGCGATTTGTACAAGGATAAAGAGTGACTAGTGATTAGTGACTAGTGATTAGTGAATAGTGACTAGTGAATAGTGACTAGTGAGCAGTAACTACTGGCAAGTCACTACTCACTAGTCACTAGTCACTCAGTTATAGGCATATTATTCCCCTCGCTCCGCCCGCCATCGCTCGCAACTTTTAATTTTATGCTCATAAATTCTTTTTCGTTGTAAATAGTTTACAATCACGCCCACATACCTTGCGTCACTATTCAAGGATAGCTAACTTTTAAAACACAATACAATGGCTGATGTAAACAAAGAAAAAATGAAGGCGCTCCAACTCGCCATGGACAAGTTGGAAAAAACGTATGGTAAAGGTGCCGTGATGAAACTCGGCGACGAAGCCACCGAGCAAATTGAGGTTATCCCCAGCGGTTCTATCGGTGTGGATTTGGCCTTGGGCATAGGCGGTTATCCGAAAGGACGTATCGTAGAAATCTATGGTCCGGAATCTTCAGGTAAAACAACCCTGGCCATCCATGCGATTGCCGAGTGCCAGAAGGCGGGCGGTATTTGTGCCATCATCGATGCGGAACACGCGTTCGACAAGTTCTACGCAGAGGCGTTGGGTGTTGACACCGAAAACTTGCTCATTTCACAGCCCGACAACGGTGAACAAGGATTGGAAATCGCAGACAACCTCATTCGTTCAGGCGCCATTGACCTCATCGTGATCGACTCAGTAGCCGCGCTTACTCCGCGTGCTGAAATCGAAGGCGAAATGGGCGACAGCAACGTAGGTGTTCAGGCCCGTTTGATGTCGAAGGCATTGCGCAAGCTTACATCGACCATCAGCAAGACAGGTTGCTGCTGCATCTTCATCAACCAATTGCGTGAGAAAATCGGTGTTATGTTCGGAAACCCCGAAACAACTACAGGTGGTAATGCATTGAAATTCTATGCTTCCGTGCGTATCGACATCCGTCGTTCACAGCAAATCAAAGACGGTGAAAACGCTATCGGTAACCGCACTAAGGTGAAAATCGTGAAGAACAAAGTAGCTCCACCATTCCGCACCGCCGAGTTCGACATTATCTACGGTCATGGCATTAGCCGCGTAGGCGAACTCATCGACATGGGTGTTGACTTAAACGTGGTAAAGAAGAGCGGCTCATGGTTCAGCTACAACGAAACCAAATTGGGCCAAGGCCGCGATGCAGTGAAGCAGCTGCTCGAAGACAATCCGGATTTGATGGAGGAAATCGAGACCAAGGTGAAAGAAGCTATTGCAGCCAAGAACCTGGTAACAGCATAACATTTCTTTTCATAGGTCCTACCCTCGCTACCAACCCATCAGCCAATTCGATGCTATTTGGGGGAATGGACGGAAAGTGCGAAATTTGGCCCCCGATTGTTCGGGGGCCTTTTTCATTTTAATCGTTTCAACCTCATGCGCATTCTCTCTATTCTGATCTCTTTCTGCTCGTTGCTTACCCTGCACTCATGCGATGGTATGCAACAGCCGAGCAATTCGGCTAACACCGAATTAGAAGCGCAAGCCGATTCACTTGCACAACTTGACTCGCTATTACGCGCCATCAACCAGCGCATTATAGCCAACCCCAACGACTACACAGCCTACCTCGAGCGCGCTCGCTATTGGGGAGATAGAGCAATGTATCCCAATGCATACACCGACATTTTGCGAGCCATTGGCATTGACTCCACGAAGGCAGACATCTACCTGCTACGTGGCGAATTATACTTCCAGCAGGAAAAAGTGAAGGAAGCGTATGACGACTACAACACCTGTTTACGTTATGACTCGCTAAACGTGCAGGGACTCCTGAAGAAAACAGGCATTGATATCGTACTCGGAAATCATGAGATAGCCAGGCGACAGCTCAACACAGCTTTGCGCGTCAACGAATTTGAACCTGAAGCGTATTACCTGCGCGGACGTTTGTACAAGACGATGGGCGATACCGACGTTTCGGCATCCTCATACAAAACAGCCATTGAAGTAGACCCTGATTATTACGACGCGTATATTGAAGTGGGTTTGTTGTATGCCGCGAAAAAAAGTGACCTTGCCAAAGAATACTATACGTCAGCCATCGGTATTCGCCCGCTCAGCATTGAAGCATGGTACAACAAAGCGATGTATTTGCAAGAAACCGGATTCCGCAAAAAGGAACGCTATAGGGAAGCCTTTACATGCTACGATGAGATTTTGAAAATCGATCCGAAGTTTGTAGCCGCTCACTTCAATAAAGGATTCGTATTCCTGGAATACCTTCAGCAATATGATAGTGCCGCAATCTATTTCAGCAATGCAGTAAACATTTTCCCCGGTTATTATCAAGCCTACTACAATCGGGGTCTTTGCAACGAAAGCATGAACAAACGCCCGGAAGCAGAAGCAGACTACCGAAAGGCATTGTCTATTCAACCTAACTACACCGAGGCAGCTGTTGCGCTGAGCAGGTTAACCGATGGAAAATAAGCCTTACTAATAAGGCAACAACGTCGGTTTATAGATTTGTTCCTGCAGAATGTCAGCCCCTTGTTGCTTGCCTATCGGGATGTCCAAATAAGCTCGTTTTATCAGAAAAAACCCTTTGTTCTCGGGGTTTTCAAGCGTCAAATAGACCTCTAAATAAATATCCGGATCGGTATATTCAGGGCTAACCGTCAGGGTAAATTCCTCTTTGCGTACCGTCTCTGAGTCCAGCTTAATGGTGCCGGAACCATCTCCTAATATCAGCTCATTTTGTCCTTGGGGCACTATAGCATATCCTTCCAGATCGAGCAATACTCGCAACTGAACCGTTTTATCGTCCATAAAGAGGGTGTCGAGCAAAGCCAAGTCACCACCGGTATGCGCAGCGTCAAAACCAACGAGTTCCTGACTTGGTCTGAACCAAAAATTCTTCATCAGTTTGTCGGAGGTCGAGCCGAGCATTCGCACCAAATGATTATCGCTGTCTACAATATACAGGTCGCCGTCCTTCACCATGATGTCAGTTGGTCCAGCAACGCGCACATCATTCTTCGCTTTGCCTTCTGCCGTTTGCTCACCAATCGTTTTCCAGTCTTTGTCTTCCTCCAAATACATCACGCGGCCATCGCGCGTAACACATGCCAGTCCGTTTTTCCATTCACATACAGCTACGAACCTCAGTGAATTCGCCTTCTTAATTTCCGATAACTTCCCTTTTCGGTCAACTTTATAGGCCCTTCCATCGGCCATGGTCACATACAGCATGCTTGTTCCTGCCTGCAGGTTGACTGGGCAGTTTCGCAAAAGCCCCGCATTATTCGTTGGCAAATCACAAAGCAATCGAGCAGCGCCATCCTTCATATCAACTTCATATAGTTGGTTCGTCGTTGCACTTGCTACATACAGCAAACTACCAAGCACAGCTACGTCTACAGGCAAGCCAATGGGCTCGTAGCGCGCATCAATCGTTTTCACTCGCTTCCAGGTGATGTATCCGCTTCCCAACAACGAGCTAACTTGTTCCGAACCCATATCAATAACCCGAACGCGATTATTATAGGTATCAGCAATAAAGAGCTTCCCATTTGAATGGGTCATACCACCCGGGCGGTTGAACTGCGAAGTGTAAATATTCTCATCGAAATAACCAGGCAAGGTTGTTCCAACCAGATGGGTAATCGAACCGTTGGCATCAAACTCCAGCATTCGGTTGTGAGCAGCATCATTCAAATACACATGTTCACCTCCCTCTTCAAAACCAATGTAGGTGGGTGTTTCCACAACAGGATTTGCATAAGCGCCAGGTTCAACATACGCTCTGAACTGATGCTTCATGCAGGAATTAAAAACATTACCCTGCTCATTCAAAATTTCAATTCGTTTGGTCACCGAGATAAAACCATCATGCCCACCCTGAGCGATGGTGCGCACTCCCTTCTCATACAAAATGAAAAAGGGGGCCGACTTGACTTGAACATTGTTGAACCCATTCAAATCCGGAAACACAGCAATCGGATGAATGTAGCCGTGCTTTTGGATGTAATTGACGAGGTGCTTTCGCGAAAGCGGATTAGTAGTATCAGCGACCATGATTTCCAGCAATTGTGTCGCCGGTATTTTCACGGATGTAGCTTCCAGTTGACGCAAATAGTATCCGCATTCGACGCAACGTTCGTCGCTGATTACGATGATGGCAATCTTCTCATTCAGATTTTCCATGGCCAGCGTGTGGTCCAGGTTAAGCCATACAGCCTTCTCCGGAAAGGTATCCGTTGTTTTCTCTGTGGTTGTAACCTGAGCAAACGACACAGCCGCTACGAAAGACAACCATACTGCTGCGATAGCTCTGCAAGTGAATGACATCATAGAGTGGGATTTGATTTTCACAAAAGTAACCGAATGCTCATCAATGCAGCGGTTTCATAGGCCTCGGTTTGTCAAAATAAACACAAAAAAAAGCGCACCGAGGTGCGCTTTCTTGTATCGTGAGAGGCGTATGCTTATTTCACTTTGTCGACAACTGCTTTGAACGCCTCCGGATGGTTCATTGCCAAGTCGGCAAGCACCTTACGGTTGAGTTCAATACCATTTTTGTGAACCTTACCCATGAACTCAGAGTATGACATCCCATACGGACGCACACCTGCGTTGATACGAGCAATCCACAATGAACGGAAGTTGCGCTTTTTGTGTTTACGACCTACGTAAGCATAGGTCAACGCCTTTTCTACTGCGTTTTTGGCAACGGTCCATACGTTCTTGCGTGAACCGAAATACCCTTTAGCCATCTTTAAGACTTTTCTTCTCCTGGCTCTGGAGGCTACTGCATTTTTACTGCGTGGCATAGTGTTGTTGTTTTTTGACGTTGGCGGCAGTTGTTACGCTGCTCTTAAGACCAATTGTCGGGTTAAACTTACCTGCTCTATTTTACCGGGATTAAACGGTTGGGACGAGCAATTGTCTCCTGATTGATTTAGCATCAGCGGGGTGCACGATAGCATCGTTACCAAGGGCACGCTTGCGCGCTGTTTCCTTCTTGGTGAGGATGTGTCTCTTGAACGCCTTTTTGTGCTTAATCTTTCCTGTGCCGGTGAGCTTGAATCGCTTCTTCGCGCCGGACTTGGTTTTTGATTTAGGCATTGTATTGATTATTAAAAATTACTTCCGTTGTTATTTTTTCTTCGGATTGATGATGATGAACATCCTCTTTCCGTCGAGCTTGGGCATTTGTTCAGGAAGACCGTATTCCATGAGTTCCTGAATGAAACGCGTCAATAAAATTTCACCGCGATCCTTGTACACAATTGAGCGGCCTTTGAAATGCACATAGGCTCTCACTTTGGCTCCCTCCAACAAGAACGCTTTGGCGTGCTTGAGTTTGAAGTCGAAGTCGTGATCGTCGGTGTTAGGGCCGAAACGAATTTCCTTGGTAGTCACATTCGTTTGCTTGGCCTTAATCTCCTTCATCTTCTTCTTCTGGTCGTACAGAAACTTTCTGTAATCCCAGATACGACAAACAGGTGGAACAGCATTTCCGGAAATCTCGATCAAATCGAGCTCCATGTCCTGCGCCATACGAATCGCTTCAGCACGTGTATATACGCCCTGTTCAATGTTCTCACCTACCAAGCGCACTTCGGCGGCGGTGATTTTTTCGTTCAGCTTATGTTCGGGTTCGAGTGATCTGCGACCTCTCATTGCCCTGTTTTGCGGTGCGTTAATGGCTCCTCCTGTTTTACGTTTTACTTATATCAATGCCTTACTGTGCTGACAGCATGGCTTTTACTTCGTCGTTCACTTTGTTGGCGAAATCGGCAATAGTCAACGAACCGATATCACCCTCTCCCTTCTTACGCGCTGAAACGGTACCCGCACCTTGTTCTTCCTCACCAACTACCAACATATAAGGCACTTTCTCCATTTCCGCATCGCGAATTTTCTTCCCCACTTTCTCGTTCCTTTCGTCAACGAGGGCGCGAATATCGTAAGAAATTAACTCTTTTGCTACACTTTGCGCGTAATCATTGTATTTTTCTGATACGGGCAGGATTTTCACCTGCTCCGGCGTGAGCCACAGCGGGAATTGTCCGGCGCAGTGTTCAATGAGAATAGCCACAAAGCGCTCCATCGAACCGAACGGCGCGCGGTGAATCATTACCGGTCTATGCTTCTGGTTATCAGCACCTGTGTATTCCAGCTCAAAACGCTCAGGCAAGTTATAATCTACCTGCACGGTACCCAACTGCCAGCGGCGACCAATCGCGTCGCGCACCATGAAGTCGAGCTTCGGACCGTAGAAGGCTGCTTCGCCATATTCCACCACCGTTTTGAGTCCCTTTTCCTTGGCCACTTCCTGGATGCCACGCTCTGCTGCTTCCCAATTGGCGTCAGAACCGATGTACTTCGAAGGGTTACCGGGGTCGCGAAGGGAAACCTGTGCGAGGAAGTCCGGGAAGTCGAGCGTTTTGAAGATGTACAACACGAGGTCAATCACCTTTCCTACTTCTTCCTTCACTTGGTCGACCGTGCAAAAAATGTGGGCGTCGTCTTGGGTGAAGCCACGCACGCGGGTGAGACCGTGAAGCTCTCCCGTTTGTTCGTAGCGATACACAGTTCCGAACTCGGCAAGACGCAACGGAAGGTCGCGGTATGAGCGAGGCTCTGTTTTGAAAATCTCGCAGTGATGCGGACAGTTCATCGGCTTCAGCATGTACATCTCACCCTCTTGCGGGGTGCTGATGGGCTGGAAGCTATCCTTTCCGTATTTCTCCCAGTGTCCGCTGGTTTCATAGAGTTCCTTTGAGCCAATATGCGGAGTGATGACCTGCAAATAGCCCATTTTCTTTTGAGCATCGGTGAGGAATGCCGTGAGGCGCATACGCAGGTCGGTACCTTTCGGCAACCACAGCGGAAGACCGCTACCAACCTTTTGTGAGAAGGCAAACAGTCCGAGTTCTTTTCCGAGTTTGCGGTGATCGCGCTTGCGGGCTTCCTCCAGGAGTTTCAAATAATCCTCAAGTTCCGATTGCTTCGGGAAGGTGATGGCATAGACGCGAGTAAGCATCTTGTTTTTCTCATCGCCGCGCCAGTAGGCACCGGCCACGTTGAGCAGCTTGGCCGCCTTGATGAAGCCGGTATTGGGAATGTGTGGGCCGCGGCATAAGTCGGTGAAATTACCTTGTGTATAGAAGGTAATCTGACCGTCTTCCAATCCGTCGATGAGTTCTAGTTTGTATTGATCTCCCTTCTCGCGGAAGTAGGCTACGGCATCAGCTTTAGAGACTTCCTTGCGGATGTACTCATTCTTCTGACGCGCCAAATCGAGCATGGTCTTTTCAACCTTAGCGAAATCGGCTTGTGAGAATTCGGTATCCCCGAAGTCGACATCGTAGTAGAAACCATTTTCGATGGGCGGGCCGATCGCCAGCTTGATGCCCGGGTAGTGCGCCTCGAGCGCCTCGGCCATCAAATGCGCCGATGAGTGCCACAGGGTGCTCTTACCCGCGTCATCATTCCACGTATACAACTTCAGCGTTGCATCCGCTTCGATTGGGCGCGTAGCATCAATGACTTCGCCATTTACTTCTGCACTCAACACGTTGCGGGCAAGGCCTTCGCTGATCGACTGTGCGACCTGCATAGCAGTTGTGCCCTTTTCAACTTCCCGCTTGGAACCGTCGGGAAGCGTAATGGTAATCATCATAGCGCTTTTTTTTGGGGACGCGAAGATAGGGAGAGAAGGGTGAATAGTGAAATGGTGGCAAAGGAATACAGGATTGAAGGATTGTAGAATTGTAGGGTGCGCCAACCATCAACCTTTGAGTTTATAACAGCTGAAGGGTTCGGAGGGTGCAGAGAATTTTCCGGCTCTCTGCGGTTTGCATTTCTATTCTACGCTTTTTTTTGCGTGGCAAGCCGAGCGAAGACAAGAACGTAAGAGCATACCTTTGAAAGCACGCTGAAAGGTGCACCCTACATTTGATCCTGTGTTTTTCTATGTCATTGCTTTCTCCTAAATCTCGATGGAACCTTGCATCGGCTGCGATGTTTCTCAGTATTGTTCTTCCGGCCTCAGCCCAATGGTCGCAGCCGGAACTATTCTATCGCCGGCCGGGGCCCGTTGAGCAAAATGAAGTGCTCGCCGATTTCGATCAAGATGGAACCATCGATGTGTTTTTCGTAGCCTCGAAGTTCATCCAATATCATCCGGGTCATAATGACTCCTACCAGCACGCATTTGATATCGCCGGTGCGATGTCGGCTGTGAATGCCTCCTTCGATTTCAATTCGGATGGCCGTCCTGAAATTATTTACTACGATGCCTCCGGAATAGCCCATATCCTGTGGAATGATCTTGCACAAACGTTTCCTGAAACCATACCGGCGAGTCAGACCATGAACTCATTCGATGCGGCCGATTACAACCTGGATGGCATAGCAGACTGGTCTGTTGGCAATACCATCTACCTCAATTCTGGTGATGGTTTGAATACAACTTCGGTGACCGCTAGTTTGAATATCGGAAATCTGAACGAAGCGTTCGACATCAACAACGACAACCTGGTAGATCTGGTCACCTATTCCAACGATCAGGTGCGGGTGCGATTCAACCAAGGGAACTTTGTTTTCGGCGCGCAAACCAATTACATCTCGGCCACAACATCGGCCACCGGATACAAACCGCTGATGTATGATGATGATGATGACGGTGATCTGGATTATTTCTATTTCGGAGGTGCGCTGCTGCGAAAGGAAAACAACGGCAATGGAACCTTTGCAGCGCAAACCAACGCGCTGGATGTCGCCGGTGAAGTGTATCTGGCAGCGGGCGATTACGATCAGAATGGTCAACTGGATGTATTAATTCAAACTGTTCCGGCAGGAACCATCCGCATTCATTGGAACGGGGTGTGGGGCTCTACCTCAGCCGGGCAAGACCTTGTGAATTACAGCCAGCTCTATGACAACGGTTCTTTCGGCATCGACAGCAACAAATTCATGACCCATATCGGAGCAAGTGATTTCATGCTCATGGGGCGCATTCAGATGGATGGAGTTTACTACTGGTTCGAAGTGCAAATGCCGAATGCCGACGGCACTTTGCAACAACCTCTGTTGTTCGCCAATTCCGTGGGCTACTCGGGCTCCTATTTCTCCACGCAAAAAGTACTCGACATGAACGGCGACGGTCGAACAGATATCGTAGCCTATCAGAATGCCCGCCTGCGGGTTTACTTGCAACAATCCGACGGCGAAGTCACAGGACCTGTTTACATGCTTAATCTGCCTCAGCTTACAAGCAGGTTCATCAACCACATCGGTTATTACAACAACGACAACCTACCCGATATTTTCGTGAAGAACAATGCCGACATAGAAGTATACATCAATGACGGAAATGCGAGCGTGCTTCCGGATCCGATAGTTTTTACGCCCCCCGGGTTATCTTCCTTTCAACTAACCGATTTCAATAATGATCTGCGCTCGGATATGCTTGTGGTAACAGCTGCCGGTCCTTACCACTTGTATGAAAATACCGACAGCGTGTACACCAACATCGGCTCACAAAACTCGTCGGCCTTTCAAACCCTGAGTGAAATTCAGCTCAACGCGTGTGCTGATTTTGACGACAATGGATGGAAAGATTATGTAATGCTCAGCGGCAAAATATTATATCAAAGTGAAAACGGCATCTTCTATCTCGGTCCGCAATTTTCAGCGACCGACAATTATGCGGCGCTTTTCACCGATGACTTCAATGTGGATGGTAACATGGATTTTGTGTACGATGGAATTCCGAACAACATAATTTGTTATAACAACGGTGACGGCACCTTTACGCAGGGACCTGCATTTTCGCAAAGCCTGCTGGGCGCTTCCGATTTAGATCTCGATGGGGATCCGGATCTTTATTATACTTCAGAAGCGGGAACCACACAAACGGTTTACGCGCTGATGAATGAGGCATCCGACAACTTCACAGAAACCTCCTTGTTCACTACTCTACTCGGTCCGCTATCTATGGCTGACTGGAACAACGATGGGGCCGACGACTTTGTCAAAATGTATTCAGGACAGGGCGCAAACTCGCTGAATCCAGCCGGCTATTTTTTGATCGACAACGAAGCTGTATCGTCGCTGACCATTTCGGGAAGTGTTTTTGATGACACAAACAGCAACGGCGTGCGCGACAGCAGTGAAAACGGAATTGCATGGGTGCCGGTGCATGTGAGCGGCAACAGCACTTCCATAGTTTATACGGATATGCTGGGTAATTATATCATCAACATCGATCAACCCGGAAGCTACACACTGTCTGTAAACAATCCTGCAGATTGGACGAATACTACTCCGCTGCAATTGGACGTCATCGTGGATTTTGCCAATCCCAATCCTATCGATATCGATTTTGGTCAAACCCTGAGCAACCTACAACGCGAGTTAATTTTTAGCATGAATACAAGCCAACCGCTCTGTAACGAAACAAAGGTCAATTGGCTCAGTTGCTACAACGCCGGCACTACAACCTTGTCAGGCATAGCCACGTTGGATCTACCGGTCGGCTCCATAGCCTACGATTTTTTCCCTGAACCCGATACCGTGTTCAGCGATACTATTCAGTGGCAAATAGAGAATTTAGCTCCGGGTAGTTACAGCAATTTTTATGTTTCCGTGCTTCATCCGGGAGTAGAGTTCATCGACAGTCTCATGATTTTCGAATCGCTTGTGAGCTTTACCGATCAACTCGGTGATACGTTGCTCGCCGATTCGATTGCGTACGATCTACTTTGCGCCTACGACCCCAACATGAAGGAAGAGCACACAGGGTATGGTCCGCAAGGGTATGTGAACGAGCTGGCAGAACTCGACTATACCATTCACTTTCAGAACACAGGCACTGCAACAGCCACAGATGTTCTGATTGTCGATTCGCTTTCGGAATATCTCGACCATGCGAGTATCTTCCCCATCGCATCGTCGCACAATATGCAGGTATCCTACACCGACGAAGGTGCGTTGCATTTCTATTTCCCGAATATCATGCTGCCCGACAGCGGTGCCGATTATGCCGGCAGTCAGGGGTTTGTGCGCTTTCGGATTCACATCAATGAACTGGCTACACCAGGAACGGAAATTTTCAATCATGCGGAAATCTATTTCGATCAGAATCCGGCCATCATAACCAACGATGTCATCAATACGGTTTTTGATTGTTACACAATGCCTCTGGTATACGACGATGTCATATGTCCGAATGTAAGTTCCGTATTCTCGACCACACGTTCCGATATGGAATCTTATACTTGGTACGTCGACGGCTCACGATTGGACTATTCAGAATCTGCTGTCGACATTGCCTTGAATGCAGCGCCGCACGAGGTAATACTCATCGGCTCCCATCCACTTTGCGATATCACCACAACAGCATGGGTACAACCCACCTCAGCGCCGGCATTTATACTTATGCAGGAAGACGTCACCTATTGTGAAGCACCTGTGTTATTGCAGGCCTCAGGCAATGGCGACATCTCCTGGTATGCCGGAGATGCAATCGTTCAACAGGGAAATGATTGGTTGGCAGAGTCACCGGGAACCTACGTGGCCATGCTGACGGGATTGTGTGGAGTTGTGCTAGACACGGTGCAGGTATTAAATGCCAGTCCACCTGCATTCACTCTATTGCCTGTAGATGGTTATTCCTGCAACGAACCTATCGAATTGCAGGCAGCAGCGCCGTATCCGATTGAATGGTACTTGGACGAAACATACCTTGCAACGGGTGAAAACGTATTGGTTGACGCAACAGGTGTGTACACTGCCCGAATAGACGATGGATGCTTGGCGAATGAAGTCAGTGTGCAAATTGATATCCGCCCATTGTCGGAGCTCAGCGCGAACATTCTCGCAGACACTTCCTTTTGTTTCGGCGACTCTGTCTTATTCTATCTAATTGACAACACATTTAGCACAACGTGGATGCTAAACGGAGAAGCGATTGTTCCCAAGGCTGACGCTCTTACGCTCAACGAAAGTGCGGTTCTCA
>CANIAA010000007.1 GCA_947465255.1 Flavobacteriales bacterium
CCTTGTTTCTACTGATCCTTATTTCTCTGCCCAAGTGCAGGTGTACCCTGAGAAAAACCGCAACAACGAAAGCAAAGAGCAACAAGCGCTTTTGAATCACTCAAAGACATTTCACTCAAGATTATTCACCTCTCGCCAGACATTCCCAACGAAGCGTCGATGGCAATTAAGAATATACACGGCCTAAGCTTTCTCACCAACTTCATCTCTTCCAATATGAAGGTGGAATCTTCGGAGAAACAAATGCTATTGGAAATTGCCGATCTCGGACAGCGTGCATCGAAAGTGCTAGAGCTCCTCAATAAAGAGTTGCAGATGCTCGAGATGAAAAACGAGATTCAAAAGAAGGTACACACCGACATCAGCAAGCAACAGCGTGAATACTTCCTGCAGCAGCAAATGAAGCAGATTCAAGATGAGCTTGGGGCGAATCCGATGAAGGAAGAAATTGAAGAGAAGAAGCGCCGCGCCAAGGAAAAGCAATGGCCGGAACATGTTGCTAAGGCATTCGTCAAAGAAATTGGAAAACTGGAACGCATGAATCCGCAAGCCGGTGAATACAGTGTTCAAGCGAACTACGTAGATACACTGCTGGACTTACCTTGGAACGATTACAGCGACGACAATTTCGACTTGAAACACGCCAAGGCAGTGCTTGATCGCGATCATTTCGGACTTGAAAAAGTGAAGGAACGCATCATTGAACATTTAGCCGTTTTGAAAATAAAAGGCGATATGAAAGCGCCTATCTTATGTCTGTATGGCCCGCCGGGCGTGGGTAAAACATCGCTCGGAAAATCGATTGCCGAGGCGCTCGGCCGCAAATATGTGCGCATGGCTTTAGGTGGCCTGCACGATGAAGCGGAGATTCGTGGTCACCGGAAAACATACATTGGTGCTATGCCAGGAAGAATACTTCAGTCATTAAAAAAATCGGGAACCTCCAACCCCTTGTTCGTGCTCGATGAAATTGACAAGGTAGGTCAAGGCGTGCACGGCGATCCTTCCAGCGCATTGCTGGAAGTGCTCGACCCCGAGCAAAACCATGCGTTTTATGACAACTATGTAGAGCTTGATTACGACCTGTCGAAGGTGATGTTTATTGCAACCAGCAATTCACTCAGCACTATACAGCCCGCACTGCGCGACCGCTTGGAGATTATTGAAGTGACCGGCTACACCGTTGAGGAAAAACTTGAAATCGCCAAGCGACATCTGGTGCCAAAACAACTGCGAGAAAATGGAATTACACAGTCAAACATCCGCTTCAGCGACGCAGTACTGGTAAAGCTGATCGAAGAATACACCAATGAAAGCGGCGTTCGTTCACTTGAAAAACGCATTGGCAAACTCGTTCGCAATCGAGCCAAGCAAATTGCGATGGAAGAGAAATTCACCACCGATTTGAATGTGGAAGAAGTATTGAAAGTGCTCGGCCCTTCGTACGAAAAAGACAAATACTCGGACAACGATACGCCGGGTGTTGTGACCGGACTTGCATGGACACCCACCGGCGGTGACATTCTCTTCATTGAAACATCGCTCACACGCGGGAAAGGGAAACTAACCCTCACCGGAAATTTGGGCGATGTAATGAAAGAGAGTGCTGTAATTGCCTTGGAATACCTGAAGGCTCATTCCGAATTACTCGAGTTGGACGACGAGATTTTCGATACAAAAAACGTACACGTACACGTGCCACAAGGTGCTGTGCCGAAAGACGGTCCATCAGCTGGAATCACGATTCTAACAGCACTAGCTTCGGCCTTTACGGGTCGACGCGTGAAGAAATTCCTGGCGATGACCGGTGAAATAACATTGCGCGGCAAAGTGCTTCCCGTGGGAGGAATCAAAGAGAAAATACTCGCCGCCAAACGAGCAGGCATCAAAGAAATTATTTTATCGGAACGCAATCGCAAAGACATCGATGAGATCAATGAACGATATTTAAAAGGTCTCAAGTTTCACTTCGTGAATGAAATGTACGAGGTGTTGGAGAAGGCCCTTCTCAAACGATAACAAAAACGCCAAAATCAAAATTGAGTACAGGCACGCATTCTATGCGTGCCTTTTTTGTTTCGCAAAAAACACGCATGAATTAACCCTTACAAATCAATCACGAATGTGGTGGTTTGTATCGATTTTCGGATTTGATTTGTGGACCTTAACCATGCAACCGAAAATCTCACTCTCACTCGTCATTTTCTGCTACAATGAAGCAGGCAACATCGGGCGTGTGATTGATTTATGCCAAAAGTTACTTCCTGAAATTTCTTCCGATTACGAACTGATTGTAGTTAACGATGGAAGTAGCGACAGCACTGCTGCAGAAGTGACTGCAAGGCTGGCCCACTTTCCACAGTTAAGACTCATCAGTCATGAAACGAATAAAGGCATTGGCAATGCCTTGCGCACCGGATACGCAGCTTCCATCAAAGAATATGTGTGCGCCATTCCGGGCGACAATCAATTCGATCTCGATCTGCTAAAAGAAGTAAAACCTTTTGACGATAGTACATATTACGCTTTCTATCGCATCAACACAGGCTACAGCACCTACCGCAAAATTCTAAGCTGGGGTAACCGACTGTTCAACCAGCATGTACTGGGCATTTTCCTTCGTGATGTGAATTGGGTGAAAGTGTATCGATTATCTCAATTGAGAAGCATTCAGCCCCGCCTCACCAGCTCGCTTGTAGAAAGTGAAATTTGTGCTAAGCTTTATCGCAAAGGTGTGCGACCAATCGAAATGCCAACGAACTATTTACAACGTGAATTCGGCACACCGAAAGGAGGCGGATGGAAAACATTGAGCCTGGCTATTCGCGACATGTCGAAGCTCGTGTGGGAAGTGTATCGTTTCCGCCCGAAATAAAATGCTACACGTACTACATTCGCGCCATGCTCGCCATTTGCTACCAATTTCCGATTGATTGTCGCATACTACTGCGTTGGTTGAGCATCATTGCTGTTGCGAAATTTTTCTGGTTGTTGATTTTTATTGTTTTCAAAAGTGGCGACTGGAGCGCACATAGCATCGGTGATGTAGCGCTTCAACCCAACGAGTCTTTCGGCTACTATCGCCCGCTGGAAACCCTCATCACAGAGGGTCATTATCAAGGAATGTGTCACATGCCCGGCCTTCTCCCCTTCTACCTTCCCTTGCGGGCCTTTATGAGCGCAACAGCAGCTATGCAAGCCATGATATTCGTTCAAGTTGCTTTCGACATTCTGGCTACTCTTTGCCTTGGCATGCTCGCTGCTCGAATTTTTCAATCGGCACGTGCTATGCACATAACCTATTTTCTGGCCTGCGTAAGCACTTTTACTTCCGTCCGAAATAACTACCTTCTTTCTGATAGCCTTTGTATCTCTTTTACGATTCTATCGGTGTTTGCTTTTTCGAATTACCTAATTGCCGGAAAAAGTAAAGACATCGTTTTTGCGGGTATTGGCATGTGTATCGCGATTTTTCTGCGGCCTGCCATGCTTGCTGTCTTGCCCGGACTTGTAATCCTGCTGATTATTTCACGCGGTCTTGGTGCGCGCAGTATACGCGCAACTTTTCTTCTATTGGCTCCAACCATGCTGGCTATCGGGGCCTGGACCTTGCGCAACACGATCACCTACGACAGAACCATTGTGCTTCTGGCGCCTTTGGGTGAATGCCAGCCTCAGATAACCCCCGATTTTGCCGCTATACGAGGCTGGATTATGGCCAGCGGGGGCGATTATCAGCCCTGGGCTGTAGGGGGTGAATCGCATTGGTTCTTTGATTCTCCGCGAGAACTGCCTGCACCCTTTGACGAAAGTGACTTTGCCCCCGACTACGATGTTTCAACGCTGCTCTCACTGAAAGAAGATTATCACAGTTTGCATGCGGGAACTCTTTCCTCTATCGACTCACTTGAGCTTGAGCAATCCATCGTCGATCGTGGAAACCAAGTCCGTAAATCCTACATCAACGCTCACCCGATTCATTACTATCTGCTCAACCGCATCAAATTCGCCGGTATGATTCTTTTCCCAACACGAATCGACGATCTGCCCTTCCCTGCCTGGAGCGAAATGAACGTTGCACAGAAAATCATTAAGGCCGGTAGTTTCGCTGTCATTCCGCTACTAAGCGTACTTTCTATCGCGGCGTGTGTGGTGTGGTGCGTTCAGCGAAAATGGACCTACTTGTTGTGGATGTGCCTACCCATGGGACTCGTATTGATGCACAGTGCCATCGGATTTGTAGAACAACGCTACCTGGCTTCATCCTACCCGTTCTTCCTGGTGCTGGCAGGAGGCTTTCTTGGCAACCTTTCAGCAACCTATCTAAGGCGCAGAAACAAGCTTTCAAAGCCTCTTGCATAATACCTGTTGCGGCGCATTTCTGCTTACATTCGCGGGGCCAAACCAAACCCTATGAACGTATTCGTAACCGGCGGAGCCGGCTTTATTGGATCGCATTTAACCGAGCGTCTCGTCGCTGAAGGACATCATGTCCACATCTTCGACAATCTGCACCGCAATGCGATAAAATATTCAGACATACTCGAACATCCTTCCGTAAAATTCACTCAAGGAGATATTCTGGATAAAGATCAGTTGAAGAAGGCTATGGAAGGATCCGAAATGGTGTTTCACATGGCTGCCATCGCGGGTGTAAGTAACTACTACAACTTTCCGGCAAAAACCCTGAAGGTTAATCTCATTGGGACGTACAATGTTCTTGAATGCATGGTAGAGCTAGGCATAAAGCGCATATTCGACATGAGCACCAGTGAAACATTCGGTACGGATGCAGTGGAGGTTGACGAAGAATCGTATCAACGCATTGGTCCTCCACAAGACAAGCGCTGGTGTTATGCCGGTAGCAAAATCGGTGGTGAACAACTCATCTTCCGCTACAGCGAAGAATACAACTGGACCAGCACCATTATTCGTCCATTCAACATATACGGCCCCCGCCAAATAGGCGAAGGAGCCATTGCCAATTTCTGTAAGAACGTACTGGAACAAAAAGACCTTCGCATAGAAGGAAGCGGTATGGCCATTCGTTCATGGTGTTACATCACTGACTTCATTGAAGCATTGATGGTCATCTTCAACAAGCCTCACCAAGGCCCGGAGTGCTTCAATGTGGGCAACCCTTGGGCGATAGCTTCCACAGTGAGTTTGGGAGAGGAAGTAATACGTGCAGCCGCTGATTTAAACGGCACTGCCCCCGACTCTAAAATTGACTTCGTGCCTATGGATTTCACCGAAATTCGTGTGCGCTATCCAAAAGTGAACAAACTGCGCGATATGTATGGCTGGCAGCCAAAAGTGAATCTTGCCCAAGGAGTCTTCAACACGTTGAAATGGTTCAAAGAAAATTATGAAAAAAATTAGTGTCGTAGGATTCGGGAAGATAGGCCAGGCCATTGTGGCCAATATGCTTAAGAACGGCATTCAGGTTGTTGCTGTAGACATCAACCCGCAGCTGCACCGCGTTTTTTCCGAAGGCCAATATGAAACCAATGAGCCGGGACTTGCGGAGGCACTGACATCCTCTTTCGCAACAGGGCAGTTGATCGTTACCAACGACTTCTCGCAAGTGAGAGATAGTGCTGCCGTTATTGTGGCTATACCCTTGCTGGTTGATCAGCAAAAGAACATTCTGGATGAGCCATTCCTCAATTGTTTTCGCGAGCTGGCACCTCATTTCAACAACAATGTTTTAATTGTTATTGAAACTTCCATACCGGTTGGCTACGGCCGTGATGTTGTGGTGCCGGCCATTGAGTCGACAGGCAAAAAGCACGGCATTGACTTCTTGCTTGTGCACAGCCCCGAACGCATCAAGAGCGGCACTATGCTTGAGCAGTTGTTGCGCACACCGAAAGTGATTGGTGGCGTATCACAGGAGGCTACCGAAAAAGCGTTGGAAATTTATCAGTGGTTTTTCGATCGCTCTCTCATACACATCGTAGACAGTATTGAAGCAGCCGAAATGGTGAAGCTGGCCGGCATGGCCTACCGCGATGTGAACATTGCACTTTCCAACCAACTGGCTGCGTTCTCGAATCGCATCGGCGTGAATTTCGCAGACCTCATTCCTCTTATCAATACCGACGGCGAAGCACATTTGTTGCAGCCCGGTATTGGTGTCGGCGGACACTGCACGCCCGTTTACCCTTACTTTCTGATCAACAACTTCAAGCAAGCAGGACTCGACTTTGAATTGGCTAGCAGAAGCCGCGTGATCAACGACGAGATGGCCGCTTATGCCGTGGCACTTGCGTCGATGCATGTGTCCAACAAGAAGGCATTGATTCTTGGATTAAGCTTCCGCCCCAACATCAAAGAAGATACTTTCAGCACAAGCTATTTGCTGCGCGATGCGTTGCTGAAAAACAACTTTGAGGTTTGCCTGCACGACACTGAATTCAGCGCAGCTGAAATTGAGAAGAAGGGGTTCAACCCCACCGCAGACATATATGCATCAAAGGCGGAAGCGGTGTTTTTGGTAACCATGCACAAAGAATATCAGCACCTCGACTATGCTGCATTGAGCGCTTCCGGTGTGCGGGTGATCATCGACGGACGCAATCAACTCAACAAACAACAAGTAGAACAAGCCGGTATTCGATACCTGGGCATTGGAAGATAATTGCATATGATACCTATTGCTAAACCTTACCTTACCGAACACGATGCGCAGGCAGCCTACGACGCGATTATGTCGGGTTGGATAACTCAAGGGCCGCGCGTGCAAGAGTTTGAAGAGAAATTCGCCGTCTACACCGGAGCAAAACATGCAGTAGCTGTGAGCAACTGTACCACCGGACTCCACCTGGCCTTGATAGTGGCAGGCATAAAAGCCGGCGACGAGGTAATATGCCCCAGCATGAGCTACATCGCCACGGCCAACAGCATCATGTACATGGGCGCAACACCTGTCTTCGCAGAAGTACATCCGGAAACTTACAACCTGGATGTTGCCGATGCTGAGCGCCGTATCACAGCGAAAACGAAAGCTATTCTGCTGGTTCACCAAATAGGTATGCCGGCGGATATCGATGCGTTTGCTGCGCTTTGTAAAAAACACAATCTCATCTTGATTGAAGATGCGGCCTGTGCAGCCGGCTCATCCTATCAAGGAAAAAAAATAGGAGCTCATTCCGATTTGGTTTGCTTCTCTTTTCACCCCAGAAAAGTAATAAGCACCGGAGACGGCGGTATGGTGACCACCAACAACGACGCCTATGCCGAGCGCATGAAGCTGCTTCGTCAGCATGGCATGAGCGTTAACGCCGGAGCTCGTCACGGCGCTAAGAAAATCATTTTCGAAGATCATCTCGAGGTTGCTTACAACTATCGTATGACCGATATTCAAGCGGCTGTAGGCATACAGCAATTGGCCAAGCTGGATTGGATAGTGGAAGAACGCAGAAAAATTGCACAGCGTTATTTACATGAACTATCAGACATTGCGTGCATTCGTTTACCACGCGAAGAGCAAGGCTTCTTCACCAATTGGCAATCGTTCAGTATCTATCTGAAAGAAAATGCCCCCATGTCGCGCAATGAACTGATGCAGGCGTTGCTTGATAAAGGGATCGCCTCACGCCGTGGAGTGATGACCTCACATCGCGAAACAGCGTACAAAGCCATGTGTGAAGGATTGTCGTTGCCGCGCACCGAAGAAGCATGCGACCGAAGCATCATTATTCCGCTTTATGTGCCTATGGATGCAAACGATGTGAGCACTGTCATTGAAGCTTTAAAGGAACTTTTGAAGTAATCAATTTTGCTTCATGACACTTGATAGTTCAACTCTCCCTTCGCGCAGTTCACTTGTCAAGTGGTTCCTGTTCATTCTTACGACCAAGTTCCTGTGGTTAATCCTTTTCACCTTTCTGCGCAACCCGGATTGGAATCCATCCTTCTTAGCCGGGACTTTTGGACTTTACGGGGGCGATAGTCTCACCTATTACTATCCGGTTGATCAACTCATCAAGACCGGTCAGTATTATGGAATGTGCCGAATGCCGGGCATATTACCTGTTTATTTCCCTTTACGATTTTTTCTAACAGAAGCACACGCGCATGAGGTCATTGTAATCTTACAGGTGATTTTCGACAGCATAGCCACCTTGCTTTTGGCAATCATCGCCCTTCACGTTTTCAAAAGCAAAAGAGCTTTTGCAGTGACAATTTTTATTTCGTGCGCTACGAGCTTTGTTGCGCTGAGAAACTCTTATTTACTATCAGACAGCTTTTGCATTTCGTCACTCATCACCGCGTTCTATTTCTTATCATCCTACTTCAATTCGGCCCAAAAAAAACACCTCCTTTACGCGGGTGTATTTCTTAGCTGGTCCATTTTTTTGCGTCAAATAACCATATTGGCCATTCCGGTGATGGCGATTATGGTTGTGGCCTATCATAGAAAGGATTTTAGAAAAACGCTCTATGCCGGTTTATTCCTAGGCATACCGGTTGCGCTATCACTCGGCGCATGGACAATTCGCAACACAATCACCTTTCACAGGCCCATTGTTCTTGTTGCTCCTCTGGAAGAATGCATGTTCAATCTTACGCCTGAACTTGCCGCAATTCGAACGCTCATTATTGGTATGGGGGAAGACTTCCAGCCATGGTCGAAGGGAGGCGGAGCCTATTGGTTTTTCAATCAGCCAATCAACGATCCTCTTCCTTGCCCGTTCCGAGAAAACCAATATACCGTTAGCATGCAAGAGGCGGATTTGTGGCAATTGCGCGCCGACTATCGTGCCATATCCGATCCATCAATTTCACATGAGGCCCATGATTCGCTGCAACAGTCAGTTGTCTTGCGTGCTAATAAATTCCTGACTGAGTACAAAAGTGAGCACGCGTTCCAATTTCACGTTGGCAATAAGCTCCGCTTTGCCCGACTATTCCTTTTTCCGGGCCGAATCGATGACATTCCATTTCCCGCTGTCGACAAAATGAACTTCCTTCAAAAAGGAATCAAGGCATGGAGTCTCGTTTCCCTTTGGCTCATTCACGCTTCTGCTTTATTGGTTGTGTTTGTGTGGATATTGAAACGACAAAAAGCGTGGTTGATTTGGGCTCTACTGCCCCTTAGTTTTATAATCGCACTAAGTTATTTGGGTTACATCGAGCAACGCTACCTGGCTACGTCTTACCCATTCTTTATACTGCTCATTGCAGGCGGCCTTGCAAACCGGAAAAGAACGCGCGCACTCAGCGCTCCGCTGCACTAATAATGAGAATGCCGGTGAGTATGAGGATAAGTCCCAGATAATGGGACCAACCGATTCTTTCTTCAAAGAGAAAATACCCGACTACCAGGGTAAACATGAAATTCACTCCCGTGGCAACTGGATTCACCAAGGATATTTTCGCAATACTGAGCGCCTTAATGAGAACCAATGCAGAAATGAAGACTACTGCAAACCCTGCTAATACACGAAACCTGAACAAAAAGAAAAAATACTCCGACAGTCCGGTAAGCTTGGTGCCTTTCAACTCCATCTTGATTAGTGCAGCGCCAGAGACGTTGAGAGCTGCATACACAATGCTATAAATGACAACTGGTATAAAATTCACGGTTCAATTCCTTTATGATCTTCGATTAGAAAAAGAGGACGTTTGCGCGACTCCTCCAAATTTCGCCAAAGATACTCACCAAGCACCCCCAGCATCAACATTTGAAGTCCTCCAATAATGAGAATAACGACCATCAAGGAAGCCCATCCCTCAATTGGGTGTCCGACAACAAAACGCATAACGACAACAAACAAAGCGTATGAGAACCCACAGAATGCCGCGATGAAACCTACCAGCGACATGAATCTCATGGGCAAATAGGAAAACCCTACAAAGGCATCAGCGAAGGCGTTCAGTTTTTTTGAAAGCGTCCATTTCGAGCGACCAAACTTACGTTCTTCCTTTACATACGGAATTTCTGTTTGCTTGAACCCGAGCCATGAAATAAGAGCTCCTAAGCTTGGTTTACTCCCTGCCGATTGTACCAAGCCGTCAACAACCTTCCTATCCATTAGCGCATAATCGGCTCCCTTCTTTGGAAAGTGAATCTCCGTCATGCTATTCAACAATCGGTAAAACATGTTAGAGAAAAATACAGATGTCCGAGAGACACCTCTGCGTTCTGCGCGCACTGCCCAGGTTACATCATATCCCTCTTCCCACTTGACGATCATTTCTTCTACGAGCTCAGGCGGATCTTGTAAATCGGCTGCTAAAAAAACTGCTGCATCTCCTTTGCAATATCTCATTCCGGCAATAATGGCCACATGGCTTCCGGAATTGCGCGAAAGTCGGATGAACTTCAAATAGTCGCGCTCGCTGCACAAGCGATGCATAAGAGCCTGCGAACCATCTGTTGAATGATCGTCAACCAAAATCACCTCCACGTTTACTTTCTCACGCAAACGATTCACAAATAAATCGAGGCGTTCCATCAACAGATGAAGACCCTCTGCTTCATTATAACATGGTATGACGAAAGAAATTAACTTCATGGATATGGTGGTTAAGGCAATGTAATATCCAACAATTTCGCAATGTTGTGACCAAGAATATTCAAACGCTTCTCAGGAGCGATAGCGCCGACTACTTCATCAAAGTCATTCAATGCCTGCAATATCGAAACCTCCGGGAAATCACTCGCCCAGATAATTCGCCGGTCGTAATGATGACACAGCCAGCGTATATCGCTTGCCACCGAGGTGCTTTTATACTTTGAAAGTGTCATGCTCAAATCAATGAACACATGGTGCAAGTCGCGGCACATTTCGGCTATCTGCAAAATACGTGTTCCTCCTCCGTGCATGATAATCAAATTGCTGTTTCGCATGGACTGCGCGAGGTCAAAGAAGTACACGGCAGGATCAATTGCCCCTGGCGTATTGCGATCGTGCAGTAAACCACAAACGCCGATGACCATGGGCACCTCCAGTTCGTCGTTGGCCTTTATAACCGCATAAAAACGTTCGTCGGCGGCATGATACTTTCCGAAGCGGTTGTGAAACTTCACGAATCGCTTTTTACCATCGCCAAACTCGGCCTTAAATGCTGCCGCTGCCGCTGTTGGTGAATCGTGCGAGGCCGGATTAAAGGTGCACGCATGAATAATCTTCTTGTCGTTGGCAATCAAGGCTGCTTGCTGCTCATTTCCGATTGTTCCGGGCAAAGGCACCGCAACAGCCGCGTCTATTTGTGCTTCCTCGATACACCTCCGAAGTCGCTCAACGGAAGCGTCATGAGGTGTAGTGAACCACTTTCCATCTGCTGTTATATGCACATTAGCATCAATAATCATCGCATATTAAATTTTAGCGCAGCGAAAGCAGCTTCAGCACAGCCTATGGCTTCAGCGCGATTTATACCTTGTGAAACGATATATCCAGGGCGATTGGCACCATGGTCCATCGTGCGTACAATGGTTCCTTCAGCCATTGTAAAGCCTAGATCAATGATACCAGGCATTTGTAATGCATGCTCCACATTGTCGACGCTTTGAAAAACACCTTCCGGTGCATTGAAAAATTTGTAACATGCTCCGCGCCGGAAACGTGCAGAAGGATCAATATCCTCGCCCAATAAAATTTGCGTGAGAGCCTGCGGCATACTCACGCCTGAAACAGCCTCGACGATAGCTCCAAAAATGTGACCTCCACCGGGACGTCCGGCCATCTCTATCATCTTGACACCTTCCGGAGTTACCATACACTCTGCGTGTAACGCTCCCGATTCGAAGCCCATGGCTGCACCAGCCTTCGACACAAGCGCGTCAATCTCATGAAGAATTGCATCCGGCAAAGCCGCTTCGTAATTAATCTGAATAGTTACGCGGTAATTATCGTGCTGCTGCAACTCCTTATCAGCTTTGGCTAGAATGAATGCCTTACCATCTTTGAAAAGCCCCTCAATACTCACCTCGGTTCCGCTCATGAACTCCTCAACGATGTAGCGCGCTCCGCGAGCATTCTCCATCGCGAATTGTGTGGCAAAGGCAATGTCATTTTCATTATTCACTTTGCTCACTCCTCTGCTACCCCACATCATGCAGGGCTTCACAATGCAAGGAAAGCCAATATCATGAACAGCATCGGATATTTCTTGTGCTGTTGTACATACTTGAAATTTCGGTTGAGCAACTCCGAACTCCTTCCAACGTTCGCGCATATACCCTTTGTCGGTAAAGAACTTCACCTGCTCCGGATCGTAGCACTTCAATCCGCGCTTCTTGTTGGCATGAACCGCAGGAAGAACGCCCGCGTCATTGAGCGCAAGCACCACATGAGCCCCGATTTCGTCGGCATACTTATCAACTCCCTCTACATCGCTGATGTTAACTGCAGCGTGACCATCGGCAAAGGCAAAAGCCGGTGCGTGTGGATTCATATCCACACAAAAAACTTCGTAGCCGAGTTCTTGAATTTTTTGGATAGAACGCGCCATTAAAACGCCACCACCCAATTGAAGCACTCGTTTACTCACCTCTAATTTCTAATTTGATCAATATTCGTTGATGGCTGAAATAACAGCCTGAACTTGCTCGTCTGTGAGCTCTGCATACATCGGGAGCGACAAGCAATGAGCTGCCAAGTATTCCGCATTCGGACAATCGCCTTGCTTGTACCCCAAATGCGCGTAAGCCTTCTGCAAGTGGCATGGCACGGGATAGTGCAATGCCGGGAAAATATTTCGCTCGTTGAGGTATTTCATGAGATGATCGCGATCGTCTGTCGTGATAACAAACAAATGATAGATGCTATCAGCCCATTCCGGCTGATGCTGCAACTTCACCTTCGGGTTGGTGATTTGCGATTGATACATCCGAGCTATTTCGCGGCGACGATTGTTCCAACCTTCCAAGTATTTCAACTTGATAGTAAGGCTGGCGCCCTCCAAGCCACCCATGCGGTAGTTATATCCGATCTCATCGTGGTAGTAGCGCACCTCGCAACCGTGGTTGCGCAGCGAATGCAAATGCTTCTTGTAACTCTCATTGTTGGTGGTTATACCACCTGCTTCACCGCATGCACCCAAATTCTTACCCGGGTAAAAGCTGTAGCAAGCCATTTCACCGAAAACCCCCACTGTGGTTCCCTTGTAGCGCGCTCCCTGTGCCTGCGCTGTGTCTTCTATCAAATATAAATTATGCTTCTTGCAAATAGCCTGCACTCCTTCAATATCGAATGGCTGGCCATACAGGTGAACACCTATGATGGCCTTCGTGCGAGGGGTAATCTTCTCTTCGATTTTCGATACATCGATCTGCCAGGTGTCGGCAGTGCAGTCAACAAACACAGGCGTTGCTCCGGCATGCGATGGCCCCCAGGCGGTAGCAATGAAGGTATCGGCGGGCATAATTACTTCATCGCCCACACCAATGCCCAACGCCAACATCGCCAAGTGCAAGGCTGTCGTTCCGTTATTAACTCCAACTGCGTATTTAGAGCCGATGTAACTCGCAAAGTGATTCTCAAATTCCTCCACGAATGGACCTCCCGAAAAGGCGGTCTTTTCATAGACTTTCTCGAATGCGGCAAAAACCTCTTCTTTAATCTGATCGTGCTGTCCTTTCAAGTCGAGACACGAAATCTTCTGCATCACAGGGGTAGATTGAGACATGGAAATGTGGTTTGGAGCCGCAATATAGGAAAAAAGGGGGACTGATGGGGACTGGATACTGGGGACTGTATACTGGGGACTGGGGACAAGTCATTAGTCACTAGTCATTAGTCACTAGTCATTCGTCATTCGTCATTTTCTTTCAATAGCTCTGAGGACTCGCGCCGGGTTGCCGGCAACGATTACGTTGTTGGGGACGTCTTTTAAAACTACCGAACCGGCGCCAACGATACTATTCTCACCAATGGTTACTCCACAAAGAACAGTCACACTGCTGCCCAGGGAAGCTCCTTTTTTGACGCGCGTTTCTTCAACGTGCCAGTCAGCATCTGTCTGAATGCTACCGTCGTCATTGGTGGCGCGGGGAAAGCGATCGTTGATGAACGTGACGTTGTGTCCAATGAATACGTTATCCTCAATGTGCACGCCTTCGCAAATGAAGCTGTGGCTGGAAATCTTGCAGTTCTTACCGATAGTAGAACCCTTCTGGATTTCCACAAAAGCACCAACCTTGCTACCATCATCAATGCTGCAGCCATAGGCATTTACAAAATTGAATATTTTGACATCCTTTCCAACTTTCACGTTGTTCAGTGATTGTTTGTCGGTGTTGATGGTGAGGGTTTCCATGGCGATTGTGGGTTGAAGGTTGAAAGTTGAAAGTTGAAGGTTGCGAGCTCTCAGTGCTTACAGTGCGACTTCACGGCCTTGCTCTTTGATGGATATTTGTGCTGCCTCCAGGATTCGGATAGTATTAAGGCCTGATTCGTAGCTGGCGATGGGCTTGCTTCCGGTCATGGTTGCGTTGATGAAATCGCGAGCCATTCCGCCAAGCGCTTCCTTCATTTCGAGCTTGGGCATGAATACATCCCCTACCCGATAATCGACCAGTATGCGCTGTCTATCCTCGTCGGTGCTAACTGTATGTGCGGTATCGTAAATGCGAATTTTCTCAGTTGGCTCCATATCGTTGAACACCACCATTTTCTTATCACCCCCCAACAACATCATGCGAATTTTAACCGGGGAAGACCACGAACAATGAAAATGCGCAATGAAATCATTTGCATACTTAACGGTCAGATAAGCAATGTTTTCGATGCCATTGTGAATATGGCTGATACCGGTGGCCTGCACACTGACGGGCTTCGCAGGAATGAGATAATCGAGTATAGAAATATCATGCGGGGCCAAGTCCCAAAGCACATTAACGTCTTGCTGAATGAGCCCCAGATTGATGCGCGTAGAATCAAAGTACTTCACATCTCCCAGTTCGCCATTTTCAATAAGACTCTTCATTTTCTGAACCGCTGAAGTATAGAGAAATGTGTGGTCCACCATGAGCACCTTGCCATGCTGATTCGCCAATGAAATCAGTTCTTCGGCATGCGCAACCGTATCGGTCATCGGCTTTTCGAGCAGCACGTGCTTGCCTGCTATCAGCGCTTTCTTCGCCAACTCGAAATGGGTAAAAACCGGTGTTGCGATTATGACAGCATCAATCTCTTCATCGGACCAAATGGAATCGATATCTGAAGTGACCTTAATGTTCGGATACGTGCGCGAAACCAAGGCCAAGCGCTCAGGTCTTAAATCGACCACCGTATGAACCGATGTATTGGGAGTGGCTGCAAAGTTGCGGACCAGGTTTGGGCCCCAGTATCCGTAACCAATAATAGCGCAGTTAATCATAGCTCGTTTGTGTGTGGCAAATATGCCTCATTGTGGGGGTTTTTCCTCCTGGCCGCGACAAAATTTGACCTAGACATATAACTCACCTAAAAAATGAAATTCGTCTGAGTGAAGCAGCGTGCGGTATTGCAACCCCACTTCTTCTGCCAACACCTCCAACAAAACTTCATCGGGGTATATCCAAGAAAAACATTCGTGCATACCGTTCATACGAACATCGAATTGTACCTCAGAAAAATGAGCTTGCGACAAATCAAGCGACACCGGCTCCTCCTTGAAATAGCGGATATCGGTAGAGTCGCCTATAATTCTTCCTCCGGGAGCCAGAAGCGTTTTCAAATGCCCTAACAAGGCCAACAGCCCCTCTTCATTTCGTCCTATTCCAAACCCGTTCATGAGCAGAAGAATCGTGTCGAAAGGTCCGTCCGTGAACTGCATAACATCGGCATGATGCACATGGTGAACACCCCTGGCTCTGAGCACCTCGCAGGAAAGGGCCGACCTTTCAAGTGCAACGACTTCCAGGCCTCGTTCTTGTAAAATGAGCGAATGACAACCGGCGCCGGCTCCCACATCGAGCACTCGCCCTTGGCACAATTTAATTGCGTTGAGCTCGGCCTCGTTCATTTCAGTTTCCGTTCGAAAAAAATAGGCTGATGACATGACCGGTTCTTCCTCGCCATCTATGCTCAGCGCTATTTCACTGACACTGCTATCGAAAAAGTGACTGTGAATGGCTGCGCCCATTATATCCGGACTACCCTCCTGTTCATTCTTCCCTCTGTTCATGGCACAAATGAAGTACATTCATGTTATATTTCGCCTTAGTAAAACCTTTGTGCAAGCAACCCTGTTTTATGATGCGGGGTCTTAACCTTTAGAATCATGCTGACCATGAAAAGATTATTTCTGTTTTTGGGTTTTGTTCTGAGTGTTGCTTTCCTCCATGCACAGCTTGTGACGTCAAGTAATCTTACGGTAGAACAATATGTGCAAGACATTTTACTGGGACAAAACGTTACCGTTTCTAATATTACATTCAATGGCGGACCTGCAAATATGGTAAGCCCTGCCGTAGGCGGCTTCGATTGTCCCGATTGCAATTTGGGCATAGCATCAGGATTTGCCTTAACCACTGGCGATGTAGCCGGTCTTGTTGGGCCGAATGATGAAGGTTTCTTTAATGGAAATGGAACAGGACTGGCTATGGGGCAGGATCCCGATTTATTAGACCTGGTTCAAGAACTCATCCCTGGCGCCGATCCTAACATTGTTGATGTAAATGATTGGGTCATAATTGAATTCGATTTTGTGCCACTCGGGGATACCCTTCAATTCCAGTATGTGTGGGGATCGGAAGAATATGCTGAATATGTTGGGACAAACTTCAATGACATTTTCGGGTTCTTCATTAGTGGCCCTGGAATCAACGGACCTTACGCAAACAATGCAGAGAACATAGCACGAGTACCTGGCAGCAATGCACCGGTAGCAATCAGCACCATTAACAATGGAAATGACAATAACGGGCCTTGTGTTAGTTGCGAATACTACAATCAAGATGGACAATACAGCAATATTGCCTTTGATGCAGACGAACATACAAATCCGTACTACATGCAAATGGATGGATATACCGACGTACTTACTGCCACCGCCATTGTTCAATGTGGCCAAACTTTTCATATAAAGTTGGCAATTTGTGATACTTCAGATCCGCAATATGCTTCGGCGGTCTTCCTCCAGCGCGACTCCTTTTCCAGCAACCTCGTGGTACAAGCCAATCTTAACCTGAACGTGAGTGGCCCGAACGAGGACACCATGTTTGAAGACTGCGGCGATGGGTATATCACTTTTCAGCGACCCGGCAGCGGTAATCCCAACACCGAGTTAATTGCCAACCTAGCCTTCAGTGGAACCGCTATCCCGGGCGTGGATTATACCGCCATGCCCAACACTGTGACTTTCGGCCCCGGAATAATGGAAGTTGAACTCTATATAGACGCATTTGAAGATGGCATCGCCGAAGGCAATGAAACTGTGATTATGGAAATCACCAACATCGCAGAATGTGGCGAGTCACTCATTTCATCTTCTTTCGAGTTTTTCATTGCCGATGTTCCGGAGCCACTTGTGGTGCAGGGAGTCGATTATGAAATTTGCCAGGGAGCTGTTCAAACTTTGGAACCCATCATTACAGGCGGCTACGCCAACTATGGCTTCACGTGGAGCACGGGTGAAACCTCTGAGACCATTGATGTATCGCCCAATGCTCCAACAACGTATTTCCTCACCGTGAGCGACACGTGCGGTCTGCCCGGCGAAGCTGCAGATTTCGTGGTCAATGTGTTGCTCGCCTCTCCTCTCACGGTGAGTATCTCCGATATCGATAACATATTACCGCTCGACTGCGGCTCCGGAGGAGATATCTATGCGACCGTTTCCGGTGGCATTGGTCCCTATGAATACAACTGGGAAGATGATCAGGGCAATACACTTTGGGGTGACCCTTTCGTTCCGGAGATTCAGTATATCACTTCCAATGAAGCGGGAATCGTTACGCTTACCATCACCGACGAATGCAACTTTGAAGAATCGGCCACCATCAACGTGACGGTAAATGCTCCTGCCCTTACCGCGACATTGCCACCAACGCTCACAGTAACATGTGGAAATCCCTGCAACCTCCAAGTGGTTGCCTCCGGCGGAAGCACAATGGGAATGGGATATGGATATGAATGGTTGTTCAACGGATCGACCGATTGGAATTATTGGGGAGCAGACACGTATAACGCCGCTGCTCTTGCACCCGGCACGATAACAGCCATCGTAAGTGATGCATGCGGACAAGATGTTGAAGTGCAAAGTCAGTTACTTATACAAAGCCCTGCAATCACCTTAACCTTACCGCAAGGATTAAGCGGCACGTGCGCAACACCGTTTAATGTTATTCCAGTCATTCAGGGCGGTAGCGGAAATGTTGCCGACTGGTCCTACAACTGGACAGGCAATGGAAATGCTATCGCAAACACATCCACACTTAACTCCTCTTTCTCTCAAGACACTCAGGTTACACTGAATGTGGTAGACGTATGCAACGCAACCGCCTCAGCGCAAACCAACATAACGATTGTCAATCCGTCGGTTGATGTCACCATAGGCGCTGATGTTGACGCGTCGTGCATCGACAACACGCTGGTGAACCCTACCGTTACCGGGGGTAGTGGCGGTGAACAATTCACCTGGTATGTGGATGGTACCGCATCCGGAAACGGACCAACATTCACTACACAATCGTTTATCACTATCGATGTATCGGTACTTGTAGAAGACGCCTGCTCTCAAACAGCGCGTGACACCCTGACCATTTTCATTCCCGACACTCCCCTGACCATTACAGCAGCTGCAGATACCGCAATTTGCCCGAACCAACCGGCCGTTGTGTGGACCAATGCCGCCGGTGGCGAAACGCCTTACTCAGTGGTATGGAACGAAGATTTTTCAAGCGATAGCGTGATGGTTTATCCCGACGGCACTACGAACTATCATTTGGTTGTTCGAGATGTTTGCGGCAGACAAGTAGAGGAAGATGTGTTGGTGGAAGTTCTTCCCATTGTGGCGAATTTCTTCATGACGTCGCTAGGCAACGACACCTATGAGTTCACGGCAGCTCCGGAGCCGGGGTGTCCGGAATGCTTCGTATTCTGGCAATTTGGAGACGGTAATACTTCTTACGAAGCATCGCTCACTTATGAATACGATGGGCTGAACGATTACACGCCGCAACTTACGGTTATCAATGAGTTGGGATGCAGCAATACGCAATCATCTTTGGTGCTGAGCTCTGCATACTTCTATATACCGAGCGCCTTTACACCAAATGGCGATGGATTAAATGATGTGTTTCGAATTGAAGGCCGTGGATTTTCAGAATATGAATTGACCATCTTCAACCGCTGGGGTAATGTCATTTTCCATACGACTAACCCGGAAGATGCTTGGGTAGGAAATGCCGGCGAGGAAGACTTCTTCGCGCAAAACCAGGATTACAATTATGTGCTGCGTGTAAAAGGATTCGATACGAATACGATTCAGCGAACTGGCACTGTCAAAGTAATACGTTAAAGAAGGAACTGCGCTCGCCAACGAGCTTTCGACTATTGCTTGATAAACTCGTAGCCCCCCTTCGTTGCGCCCCAAACCTGCGCTCCAGTATCATTCCAACCTTGGTCCCAGCTGACCATTCCTTTAGGACCAATCACCACTTTAGACGTAGTAAAGGTTGCACCAGAACGCGTGCTTGGACAGGTTCGATCGGCTGTGGCACCTTCAAACTGTTGTAACTTCTCGTTGTATTGAAGCTGTACCTCGCACCCTTCAAGTACTTTCAGTGAGTCGGGTGTAATAGATGTAAACACAGCATCGTCACCCTTCTTACCGACAAAGCGCGCGGGAGCATTCACATTGTAGATATAGCTTACAAATCGATTCTCTGATTCCTTTACTACTCGGTAAATTCTCTGACGATAAGGCTTCTCGAGCGAAGTGCTCATCGCTTGTTCTACGTAGAGATAGAACTCATTTTCGGAAGCCTTCCAAATAGGTTCCATGCGCAGCCGTATATCAAAGTAATCGCTGTCATTCTTGCTTTGCAATTCGCTCGAAAAACTACCCGACATATACTGTTTGAGCGTTGCGAATGGCTGATCTGAAGGCTTCGTAAAAGAAGCCAAACCGATACAAACGAACACTGCGAAGCAGGCAATAACTGTCTTATTCATGTGACTTATGATTCATTTCGTTTGAGCATCACGCGTTGGGCAGGGTTGACAACGAGAGGCACTTTCTCCAGCACCGTATCGCTTTCCTCTAATCCCCATGCGTCGATGTCTGTCAAGCTAACGTGCTTCAGAGCAATGTAAGCGTTGGTAATAAAACTATCGCGCACACTCAAATCGTTATCAGCTGACAGGAATTTCTCCAGTACCACAAACTTGAAATCGTGCTCATCGTTGTACTTCGCATAGGGCTCAGGCTTCGCCTTCAAGTCAATTTCACCGCGTTCCACCATTTCATCGACGATGAAACGGAAGAAGTTATGCAGGCGCGGTTGCACACGGAAGCCGAGTTTAATATTGATTTTTACCACGAGATCATTCTCCAACTCATCGACAGTGTACTCACGCGTGTAGGGTTCATTGGAACGATCTACGTGCACAAACCAATAGATATCTGCACGCTTGGGAGTCTTTGCCAGAATGCTCTCCATGATTTTCTTTTCAACCTGATGATGGAAATTCGCCTTTGTAAGGAACACCAGGTGAGTCGCGTATTTCGGAACTGACTTATCGTTTGACAACTCACGAAGAGTGCCTACATAGTTATCGAGATCTTCAAACTGCAAGAAGTAGTTGCTCATTTTGCGGTACATGAAGGTGACCCACATAACGTGCAGTAACACGATATACACGATGAGCATCATCCAGGCTTCTTTCAATTTGATGATATTGGCAATGAAAAAAGAGGACTCTACAATGGTGAACACCGCGAAAAGAATTCCTACTAACCAACCCGGCCAGTGCAGCTTGTACTCCAGGAAGTAGATGAGTAGCAATGTGGTCATCATCATGGTAACCGTAATGAAGAAACCATATGCTGCGCCCATCGCCGATGACGTCTGGAAGTAGAGAACAACTCCGATGCAGCCCGCATAGAGTAACCAGTTTACACTCGGTATATAAAGCTGCCCCTTCTGTTCGGTAGGAAATTTCATGCTCACCTTGGGCCAGAAATTCAAGTTGACTGCTTCGCTGACAAGAGTAAATGAGCCGGAGATGAGTGCCTGAGAGGCTATAATCGCTGCCATGGTCGCTATGAAAACTCCGGGTACAACAAACCATTCAGGCATTATCCCATAAAAAGGATTCTTTCCTTCCAGTGAAGGTTGAGACATAATCCAAGCAGCTTGCCCCAAGTAATTCAACACGAGAGTAACCTTCACAAAAACCCACGAAACGCGAATATTATCACGCCCGCAGTGACCCAAATCGGAATAGAGGGCCTCTGCTCCGGTTGTACACAAGAATACAGCGCCCAATAACCAGAATCCACCAGGATGATGGGTCAAAAGGTTAATCGCGTAAACAGGGTTTAGTGCATTCAGAACCTCCGGGCGCTGCATTATCTGATTAATGCCGAGTAAAGCAAGCATCGAAAACCAAACAAACATGATTGGACCAAACGTCTTACCAACCAACTTAGTTCCATAGCGCTGAAAAACGAACAGTAATGTAATGATTATAATAACTATTGGTATCACAGGTAAATCCTCATTCAATATCTTCAAACCTTCCACTGCCGAGCAAACAGAAATGGGCGGAGTAATCATACCATCACACAGCAACGTAGCGGCACCAATCATCGCAGGCCAAAACAACCAGCGGCCCTTTCGTTGAACCAGAGCATATAAAGAGAAAATCCCTCCCTCGCCCTTGTTGTCTGCCTTTAGCGTAAGAAAAATATACTTGAAGGTGGTTTGAATAGATAAAGTCCAAAACACGCACGAAACAGCTCCAAAGACCAATTCCTCCGAAATCACGCCGTGAGCATGATTCATTATTTCACTCATCACATACAACGGAGACGTACCAATATCGCCATATATAATACCTAAGGTAACGAGAACTCCAGCTGCGCTGAGCTTTTGAATATGGGAGGTGGCCATGGTAAAGGAAATTAATGGGCCGAAAGTAGGAGTATAGCGGGTGTCGTTGTTCTCGCACTTTCCACTTTTTTCATGAACCGCGAGCGGTTCACAGTGCTACATTTGCAGCGTGAGTACGGGTGAAATCATAATGATCTTGTTTGTATACCTTCTCTTCTTCGGAGCGAAAGGTATTCCCTCATTGGCGCAAACGCTTGGCAAAGCTATGTATCAGTTTCGCAATGCTACCAAAGACGTACAAGATGAAATCCTGAAAGGTGCGTCGGAAGTGAAGAAGCAAACGAGCGCTCTGAGGCTAGATCAAATAGATGTGGAAGATGCTCCCAGGCCAAGAGCGGAGGCAACATTACCCAAAGACAACTCCAACGAGCAAGAAGCCAACCGCTCATGAACAAGATCGTTGTTTATTCCAACGGCCCACAACAGCTTCTTTACTACCCTGACTTTTTTGAACGCAGCTATTTCGAGCAACTGAAAAACGAGTTGCCTTGGCAGCAAAACGAAATACGCGTTTTCGGTAAAACACACCAAGAACCAAGGCTCACCTGTTGGTTTGGACCTGCCTATAAATACAGCTCCATTCAATGGCCAAAAACTGCGTTTTCAGAGTTGATGAACGAAATAAAAATTCAATTGCATCATGCCGTTGACTTTCCTTTCAATGCCGCACTCGCGAACTACTATCGATCAGGCGATGACAGCATGGGTTGGCACAGCGATAATGAACCGGAAATGGATCGGTCACTCATCGCATCGGCAACTTTTGGAGGGACACGAACATTTCGATTTCGAAATAAAAACACAGGAGCCACAATTTCTCTTGATCTGCTCGATCGCTCGCTGCTTCTTATGGTTAACATGCAAGACGAATGGCAGCATGCACTCCCCAAGTCGAAGAAGCAGAAGACACCGCGAATTAATCTAACTTTTCGCCGGTTGCAATAGCAATCACAAAAGTTAGAACATAAATGAAAAAGGGCCGCTGACGCGGCCCTTCTCAATTCTATACGAATTCAGATTATGATTTCTTACTTGCCCAGTTACGCATATCAACCACGATGGGTGATGCGATAAAGAGAGTTGAGTAAACTCCGGAAATAACACCGATAATCATCGCGAAGCAGAAACCGCGGATGTCGTCGCTACCGAAGATAAACATTACCAACAAGGTCAACAATACTGTCATCGAAGTATTGATTGAACGTCCAAGCGTGCTGTTCAATGCGTCGTTGATAGTGCTTTCAATTTGTACATTCTTGCGTCCACCGATGTACTCACGGATACGGTCGAAGATTACCACGGTATCGTTAATTGAGTAACCGATAACCGTCAGAATAGCTCCGATGAAGTTCTGATTCACTTCGAGTGAGAATGGCATAACGCCATTCAACAAGGTGAATGCTGCGATTACAACCAATGCATCGTGCAACAGCGCAACAGAAGCACCCAAAGCGAAATCCCACTTGCGGAAACGCAACATGATATATGCTCCAACGAGAATCAGGGAGAGTATAGTAGCCCATGAAGCCTGCTTGCGGAAGTCATCACTCATGGTAGGATCTACTTTGTAAGATGAACCAACGGTGAAGTCGGCATTCATCTTAGCAAATCCTTCAGCCATTTTAGCGCTCACCATATTCTCCACCTCCGGATTTTCCGAATCGATCATATAGTTAGTCGTTACCTTGTAGCTCTTGCTGCCGTTACCGATGCTTTGAACAACTACGGAAGCTGCGGAACCATTTTCTTCTACCAACACCGAACCTACATTCGAGCGTAATTGATCAACATTCACATCTGATGCAAAGTCTACACGAACCGAAGTACCACCCGAGAAGTCAACACCCATGTTGAAGCCACGAGTCATCCAAGAAGCAGCACCTGCAATCATGATAACCATTGAGACAACGTAGAACATTTTGCGCTTTCCTACGAAGTCATAGTTCACCTTCGTAAACCAATCTTTGGTGATGTTGCTGTAGAAAGTAATTGGCTTCTTGTTCTCCAAACGACGATACAAAATCAATCGTGAAATGATCAAAGCGGTTACCAGCGTAGTGAAAATACCGATGATCAAGGTAGTGGCGAAACCTTTAATTGGGCCTGTACCTACGAGCAACAAAATGATACCGGTAATCATGGTGGTTGCGTTACCATCGATAATCGCGCTCAACGCCTTGATGAAACCGTCCTTCATTGCAGCACTCATGCCTTTTCCGGCACGCAACTCTTCTTTCACACGCTCATAGATAAGTACGTTCGCGTCAACCGCCATACCCATGGTAAGCACGATACCAGCGATACCTGGAAGCGTTAGTGAACCTTGCATAGAAACAAGGGCACCAATCATGAAGAACAAGTTTGCAATCAATGCTACGTTGGCAGCCCAACCCGCCCAAGCGTAGTAGAATATCATGTAAAGAAGAATGAGAACGAAAGCAATCACGAATGACATCACACCCGCGTTAATGTTCTCTTCACCCACAGAAGGACCAACAGTTACTTCGTCAATAATCTTAGCAGGTGCAGGTAATGAACCCGCCTTCAACAAACCGGCTAGGTCTTTTGCTTCTTGCTCTAGTTTCGGTTGGTCGGCACCTGTAGCAGCGCGACCGAACTGGATTACAGAGCTTCCGTTTGGAATTTCGCTGTTAACGCTAGGCGCAGAGAACACTAAGTTATCCATTACGATTGCAATAGAGCGCTTATTGTCTGCAGCATTGCGGCGTGTCATTTCTCTCCAAGTGGCAGCACCCTCTGAGTCCATGGTCATGTTTACTTCCACTTCACCCGTTATCATATTGAAGTCTTGACGAGCGTCAACGATTGACTTTCCATCGAGCTCTGCCTTTCCGCGCATGCTCTTGTCTTTGATACCATAAAGCGCAACCACGTTTTTCTCCGGCTTTGCACCCCACAACAAACGCAAGTCTTGAGGAAGAGCGCCTTTAGCAACATCCATGTTCAGGTACTTGTTGATCTCAGCTGTATCGCTCACCATAGCGAATGCAATCACCGGCGAACCTGCCTGTGGATTAATCTGCATCTTACGCAGTGGATACTTACGATTCAATTCTGTTTCGGTAAGCAGGCTGTCAGGGCGAACGGTTGTATCGCTATAAGCAGTGCGAATAGAATCTTGTTGTGTCTGTGTGAGAGTTGTATCTTTCAATGCAACCATCATCAATGAATCCTTGCGTTCACGATCAGGATCTTGAGAATACAAATCAGGTGCTACTTTCTTACCGATAGTTCCGTACAACTCGTACATCTTCATGAACACCTCATCAGTACGATAAGTATCCCAGAACTCAAGGTTCGCCGTTGCTTTCAACGTTTTGCGAACACGCTCACGGTCGTCAACACCCGGAAGTTCTACAACAATACGGCCTGTCAGCGACTGGCGTTGAACGTTCGCTTGAGTTACACCGAATGGCTCGATACGCTTCTTGATGATGTTCTCTGTGTTGTTAAGAGCATCATCTGCTTCCTTACGGAGAATTTCGATTACATCGTCATCGGCAGATTTCGCTGGAAACTTACCCTTGTTTTCCATGGTATCGAAAACACGCCACATTTCGAGGCCCGAAGTGTTGTTCTTCTTCCAAGCATCATAGAATAAATCAACGAAAGCCTTGGAGGAACTGCGTTGCGCAATCTTCGCATCGGCGATTGACTTTTGGAATACTTCATTCGAATTGTTATCGGATAGAGCTATGAAGAGATCCGGAATAGACACTTCAAGCACCACGCTCATACCACCTTTGAGATCGAGACCCAAGTTGAGTTCGCGCTCCTTCAAGTAGTTATAACTGTGGCCAAAAACCGGAAATGCAGAAGCATCGGAGCTGTCGCGAAGCACTTTGCGATACAACGCGGTGTAGGCAGAATCACCAACGGTGTATGAAACACCGGCCGTGTTCAACGAGTCTTCAACCAGTTGGCCAACCTTCTTTTCGTAGCTGCGGGCTACAAATCCGAATGACAGCACATATACTACCGTCAATGTGAGAAGGATCACGAAGATCCATAAGAGCGATTTATTACGCATGTAACTGAACTAATTGGTAAGTCTTAATTTGTCAAAGGTTGCAAATATACATTGGCAGCGCCTATCAAACGTGTGCGAATTGAAACTTTCAACATACACCCTGTTTGTAATCGAACCCGTATCAAAGAAAAAGCACCGCATTGAGCAGTGCTTTCTCATTTTTACATGATTTAATTACGCTATATAACCGAGCTCCTTGGCTTGCTTCATAGCAGCCATTAAGCCCATTTTGTTGATGGTCTTCATTCCTTTTGGAGTCACACGCAACTCAACCCAACGCTTCTCCTCTTCTAACCAAAAGCGCTTGTATTGTAAGTTCGGGTAGAACTTACGCTTAGTCTTGATATTCGAGTGAGACACCTTGTGTCCTGATTGTGTGGTCTTTCCTGTGATCTGACAAACGCGTGCCATGGCAATATACTTTTTTTAAATGGGCGGCAAAGAAACGACATTTTTTTTAAATATCAGCCTTTTGCTCTAAAAATTCTTTACGAAGCAAATTTAACCCGGCAAAGGATGCCATGTCCATATTACTTTCTCGACGCTTCCCTAGCCTAAGCTCTATTGATTTACAACCCTTTGGACCTGCAACGGCCACATAGATTAAACCCACCGGATGGGTTTCAGTGCCCCCGCCGGGACCGGCAACTCCGGTAGTTGAAATAGCCCAATCCGTTCCAAATCGTCGCCGTGCCCCCGTAGCCATCGCCTCTGCCACTTCTTTACTGACTACGTTTTTCTGTTGGATGACATTCGAGTCGACCTGAAGAATATCGGTTTTTACGTGGTTGTTATATGCAATCACTCCGCCAACAAGATAGTCGCTCGATCCGGGGACCGATGTGAGCATGCGGGCTAGGGTTCCACCCGTGCAACTTTCCGCCACAGACAAGGTAGCGCCCTTGGAGCGTAACAGAGTGCCTACAATTTCTTGTAAAGTCTCCTTATCATATCCATAAATATGCTCTCCTACGAGTCGATGCAACTCTGATTCACAATATTGAAAATCTGCTTCAACATCGCGCCCTTCATCGCCATAGCTCGACATGCGAAGCTTTACCATGCCCGGTGAGGGTAAATAGGCAAGAGCAATTTTGCGCTCTTCCAGCATGTTTTCCCATTCTCCAAGCTGGTTTGCCAAAAATGACTCTCCTACCCCGGTGGTTAAGATCGTCCGGTGGCGGATAACCGGCCTATGATAAAACGAAGCCAGTTTTCCAAACACAACCTCCTCCATCATTCCCTTCATTTCATAGGGCACACCAGGCATGGAGATAAATACCCGGTCGCCTCGCTCGAACCACATACCGCAAGCCGTTCCCTTGAAATTATGAATAACCGAACAGGCCGCAGGAAGTGCTGCCTGCTGGCGATTGACCTCCAGCATCGGCAAACCGCGGCGTTCGAAAAACTCTGTAATTCGCTGTAATGCATCTTCATTAATGACAAGTTCCGTTTGAAAATACTCACACAGCGTATGCTTCGTTATGTCATCTTTGGTAGGACCTAAGCCGCCTGTCATGATAATGATGTTGCTGCGAGAAGAAGCCTCGTTAAGCGCTGTAATTATCTCGGACCGATTATCTGAAATAACAACCGAACGGTGAACCTTAATGCCCAGGGCATTGAGTTGCTCTCCCAGCCATGCTGCATTGGTATTAATTGTTTGACCGATTAGGAGTTCATCGCCAATGGCAATAATCTCGGCATTAATTTGTGGTACTTGCATTTTTTTTCATTGATGAAAGTTGCTTGAACAGCAGATATTTCTACATTTCGACCAAATTAACCTCAAACCTCTTAGTTATCATGAGAAGACTTTACTTGTTCGCAGTAACATCTCTTATTGCTGTTTCGGCTATCGGTCAGACACGCAAAGCCACTGCACCCGTTAATGGCCCGCAGCGCAAAGTGAGCATCGAACAGCCTAAGCTGCAAAACACTCCTTCAACCAATTTGGTTCAGAAGAGCAAAAACAAACCGGTTGCTTACCCAATTAATCCAGCAGCCAAATCAATGACCCTCTGGGAACAGGTCATCGGCACCTCAACCTACGATAACCAATCGAACAACTCGAACCAAAATCGCATTTTCGTAGACGACAACGGCATGGCACATGCTACCTGGATGTTCAGTTCTGCTTCTAACTCGACGACCTGGCCTGATCGCGGAACCGGCTATAACATGGGACAAGATGAAAACTGGGGTGATGAGCCTGCAGACCGTTTGGAAGATTTCCGCTGCGGATGGCCCGGCATAATGGCTACGGGCGATGGCGGTGAAGCTTACGTTTGCCACCCGGGAACCGACTCCATTGCTTTTGTAAAAAGAACTCCAGCCGGTTCAGGTGAATGGGTAGTTTCTCGCGTACCGGGTACTGTTGGAAACGACTTCCTGTGGCCTCGTGCTTCAGTCGATGGCAACACAATTCATATGATTGCGTTGAGCGCTCCTTCAGGCCTAAACGGAACACCGCTATTTGGTATCGACGGCAACCTGCTCTACTGGCGCTCCAGCGACAATGGCGCAACCTGGGAAGTACAAAACCAAACATTCGAAGGATTGGACTCACTGAACTTCAAAAACATCGAAGCAGACTCCTATGCTATCGATGCGCGCGACGGTAAAGTTGCAGTGGCTGTTTTCAGTGAAGACTGTGACACTCAATTGATGATGAGTAATGATGGTGGTAACACCTGGACAACCCAACTCATCTGGGACTTCCCCATTTTCGGATATATAGGTGATTCACTAAGCGATATTGATCTCGATGGCATTGCTGACACTATTGTTACAACGGATGGTGTGGGATCACTGCTAATCGATTCAGACGGCGTGGCGCATGTTACATTCGGTTTATTCCAGTTCCTCGACGATGTTTCAGGTGATGAACAATATACAATCTTCCAACGTGAAGAATTGATGTACTGGAATAGCAACTGGCCTACCGACTCGCTTTATGTGATAGGTATTCCTGAGGAAAGCATCAACGATGCTGATGAACTCTTCGATTACACAATCGACAATGTACCGGATTATCGTACCAGCCTCTCATCGATGTCTACCATGGCTGAGGGCGATGATGGTAAAATCTATGTTGTATTCCGAACTGCCGACGAAGAATATCTGGGCGATCAAATGTTTAGTCACCTATATGTTGTGGTTAGCGAGGATGGCGGTGATACATGGGGTCCGCAAATTGAACTTACCCCAGACCTTGAGTTCAATGAATATGAATACGCGTTCCCTTCTATGCACAATCGTGTAAGCGACAAGCTTCACATCGTAGTACAACGTGACACTGAACCTGGTTTGAACGTGCGCGGTGACCTCGATGCTTGGGACAACAACGACATCGTTTATCTCGCTATCACGAACGATTTCGACATCACTGAAAACGTAAACGAAATCGCACTCAATGGTGCTAACATTAACCTCTTCCCGAACCCAACTACCGGCATCGTTTCAATCACCGGTAACGATTTGGCAGGTGCTCCTGTTCGCGTATTCAATACCGCAGGTCAAGAGATTGTTTACACCCGCATCAGCAAGAACTTCAATGCTAGCGACCGTGAGTCATTCGACTTTACCTATCTGCCTGCAGGTAACTACACACTCACTATCGGCACAGGTGCAACCCGTGTGAGCAAAGAGTTTGTGGTGCAGCACTAAGATTCATTGAGCAGTTGTTGCTCGAGAGAAAAGACCGCTTAGGCGGTCTTTTTTTTTGGACGCACAGCGGTGCGTCCTTACCCGGGGTGCCACTGAGGGTGCGCATGGATAGTTGGGGGTGGCCTCTCGCGCACAGGGTGCCACCTGCGTGTGCAGTGCGCGCATAGCGTGCGCTGCTCGCGAGGGTGGACGCACGGCAGTGCGTCCTTACCCTGGGTGCCACTGAGGGTGCACATGGCTAGTTGGGGGTGGCCTCTCGTGTATAGGGTGCCACCTGCGTGTGCAGTGCGCGCATAGCGTGCGCTGCTCGCGAGGGTGGACGCACAGCAGTGCGTCCTTACCCGGGGTGCCACTGAGGGTGCACATGGCTAGTTGGGGGTGTCATCCTTACTTTAGCGCCATGCACAGACAAGACCAACTTAAGACAACCCTGCTGCAGCTGATTAGCACATCGGTTACACTCCTAGTTGCAGACTACCTCATGGACAGCATCCGATTTGAGCAACCTTGGGTCGCTATCATCACAGCCATCGTGCTTGCATTGCTCAACGCATTTCTTAAGCCGCTGCTGATACTCCTCACCATTCCGGCTACCATCTTCACGTTGGGTCTTTTCCTGTTGGTCATCAATGCTGCTATTCTCATGATTGCTGATCAGCTCGTAGATGGATTTATGATTGAAGGCTTCTGGTCGGCCGTTTTGCTCACAATTTTCATTTCGCTTGTGAATGGACTGCTCGGGGGGAATGTGAAGGTGGTCAAACACTCCCAGCACGATGAGCTTGATCATTAGACCCGGAGAATGGAGAATGGAGAATGGAGAATGAGACTGATGAACGATTGCGAATCTGTGATTGGCGTGATTCTGTATCCTCGTGAATCGGAGAATGGAGAATGAGGCTGCTGAACGATTGTGAATCTGTGATTGGCGTAACTCAGTATCCTCGTGAATCGGAGAATGGAGAATGGAGAACTGTCGCGCAACAGTTCTCCATTCTTCATTCTCCAAACATCATGAGCCTTCCTGATTTTTATCGACATCCCATGAACATCCGTTTAATCATGGTAGAGCGAAGTTTACTTTCGCAGCATAAATCAAAATCATGAAATTCTTTATCGATACCGCAAACCTGGCGCAAATTCAAGAAGCTCAAGACTTAGGCATTCTCGATGGCGTTACCACCAACCCTTCGCTTATGGCCAAAGAAGGCATTTCGGGCAAAGACAATGTTTTGAAACATTACAAAGCCATTTGCGAAATTGTGGGCGATGGCGACGTGAGCGCAGAAGTTATAGCCACGGACTTCGCAGGCATGGTGGCTGAAGGTGAAGAGTTAGCTGAGCTGCACCCCAACATCGTAGTTAAGGTGCCGATGATTAAAGAAGGTGTAAAGGCTCTCAAATATTTCAGCGACAAAGGCATTCGCACCAACTGCACACTTGTGTTTTCCGCTGGACAAGCTCTTATTGCAGCAAAGGCAGGCGCATCCTATGTGTCGCCTTTCATAGGTCGTCTCGACGACATTTCTATGGACGGCACCGACCTCATTGAACAAATCCGAATTATCTACGACAACTACGGCTACGAAACCGAAATTCTCGCAGCGAGCGTAAGACACCCGATGCACATCATCAAGTGCGCTGAAATTGGCGCCGATGTAATGACCGGTCCTCTCAGCGCTATCGTCGCTC
>CANIAA010000008.1 GCA_947465255.1 Flavobacteriales bacterium
CCGATCGCTTGGCCTTAGGGGTGAGGTGAGTGATGAATAGAAACTTCTTCGGGTTCATAACGCGAGGTGCAAAGTGCTAGCGAGTTGCGGTTTCAACGCGTTGCTTGAATTCATCAAACGACACCAGATTGAGTTGCTCTTTGCGATGGTGAGCGAAATGACTGAACTCGAAAAACTCGTTGCGCTTCTGCAGTGGGGCTCCAATGTTGTGTTTCTTCGAGATGACCCCAACACCCCAGTCGGAGTCTATGCAGCACGAGAAGAGGGAAGGTTCAGAACGCCATTTCACAAAGGCCTTCCACGTGGTGCCGTTCCAGAAATTGCCGGCCGGCGACTCGCGGTAGTTGTGCGCCTCGCGCGCATGCCACTCAGTGGGCGGATTGCAGTCGTGCAGCACAATGAAACCATCGTCTTTGATAAACTGCAGCGCATTGCGTATGTCTTTGTCGACCTGCTCGGCCAAGTGCAGGCCATCGATGAAGATGACGTCGAAGCGAGTGTCGGCCGAAAGCACCTCGCTCTTCGACAACTGCTCGAAGAAGCGATCGCTCGTCACGGGGAAGTCGACCGGATTGGGCGCAAACTCAATTCCGGGGTCTACACTGTATTTCTTTGAAGCCTTGATCTTATCAAAGTTCTTACTCGGGTCGCGTACGCCAATTTCGAGGTAGGTCGTGTCGCCTGCCACGCGCGAAAGGAGGTAGTTGATCACCTGGCTGCGTGCGGTGCGCTTGGCTATTTCGTCCATGCTCTGCTTCCGAACCGCCACGTGCGTGGTGTCGTTTAACACTAATCTTCCTTTAAAGTAATACTGCAGTGGCTTCAGTTTCAGAAGGGTTTGCTTGATGCTCATGGTGATACCTGACGTTTGGTAATTTTTAGAAACTGCCTTTCAGAGGACCTTTCTTTTTACCTAATATTGACTTCAATATTAACACAAAACCTTTTTCATGGAAGTACAAAAAGTAGACATGTACATCATGTCGAATGCTCGTTATTTCGAACCACATCAGATTCCTATTATTCGCGACCGTCTTCTTGCCATCGACGATTCGAAATGGATTATGATTCAGACGATACCTTTGAAAGATCCACAAACCAGTCTTATTGTTTCCTTGTTGGGCGGTAGTTTGGGTATTGACCGATTCATGATTGGCGATACAGGAATTGGCATTGGCAAGTTGCTCACGTGCGGAGGAGCAGGCATTTGGACCATTGTTGACTGGTTTATGATTCAAGGCGCTACACGCGAGAAGAACATGCAGAAGCTGCAGCAGTTTTTGTACTAATGAACATCACGCGCAATCGCCTCTATGCGTTTGTGCTGGCGCTTTGCACGGCTGGATATGGCTGGCTCGCATTTCATCAGCTAAGCGATGTGTCTGACTCAGACACCCGGTTTTGCTTTTTGAAAACAGCAACAGGTTTTCCTTGTCCGGCATGCGGTACCACTCGTGCAGTTGATGCGCTTTTGCAAGGGCAGGTTTGGGAAGCCATTCAATGGAATCCGTTCGGTTTGCCGGTTGCGATTATTATGATTGTAGCACCGCTTTGGATTGCGCGCGACTACATCGTTAAGGCAGATTCGTTCTTTCGGTTTTACCAGAAGGCCGAAATGAAACTGAGCAGAACCGGCATTGCGCTGCCGTTGTTAGCGCTGGTGTTAGCTAACTGGATTTGGAATTATTATAAAGGATATTGAAATGCAAACGGATTTGAACGCGCCACTGGACCATGAAATGGAAAAGGCGTCGAACAGTTACCTGATGTCGCTGCTGGCCTTACTGGTGGGGGCACCGCTACCCATCATTAATCTAATAGCAACTCTTATATTCTATTTGGGAAATCGCCGTTCAACGTACTTCGTTCGCTGGCATTGCACACAGGCATTGCTATCACAACTGTCGGTTTTCTTTCTCAATAGTTACGGTTTCTGGTGGACGATTTCGATCATGTTCACCGATGCAACACTCACGAATGAATATGTCGCCTACGTGGTAACTGTTGGCTTGTTCAATGTATTTGAGTTTATATCCACACTCTACTCGGCCATCGAAGTGCGCAAAGGAAAGCATGTGCGATGGTGGATTATCGGTGATATAACAGATCAACTTGTAAAAGAACATTCATGAAGTCAAATTCCCTTTGGGCGATTATAATACTCGGTGGATTTGTTGCGCTGTTTTTCTGGCTGCGCACCATCGATTGGGTCGGGATGTTCAATATAGAACAGCACACGCGCGATACGGAGCAAAAGCTTGGCGATTTGTTTTGGGAACACATCGCAGACGAAGGCGAGCAGATTACCGATTCGTTTACCGTGGCTACGATGGACTCTTTGGTGCACCGTCTGTGCGATGCCAATGCCATTCCGAGAGAGCGCATCAAAGTGCATGTGTTTCGTGCCGATGTGGTGAATGCGTTTGCCATGCCCGGCGGACATTTGGTGGTGAATTCCGCGCTCATCGCAGATTGCAAGAGCCCTGAGCAGCTATGCGGCGTACTGGCGCATGAAATAGGGCACATCGAACTGCGCCACGTCATGAATAAGCTGGTGCGTGAGATCGGGACATCGGTATTGGTGAACATGACCATGGGTGGCGGCGACGGCGGACAGATAGGCGAGGTGGTAGGCGTGTTATCATCGAAGGCCTTCGACCGTGATATGGAGCGTGAGGCAGACTTGAAGGCGGTCGATTATTTGACCGCAGCCCAAATCGACCCGCATCCATTTGCGGATTTCCTTTATCTCACCGGCAACGGTGAAAGCGAAGAGGCCTTTGAATGGCTCAGCACGCACCCGTCTTCGAAGGAGCGCATGGAATATGTGCTGGAAGAAATAGGGAAGAGGCAGTTCGACGTGAAGCCGGTTATTGCGGTTTCGACGTGGGAACAGCTTAAAACGAACATGGAGACAGCGGACTCACTGGAGTCGCATTAGTCTCTGCGGTTTAATGTTTTTACCGCAGAGAGCGCAGAGGACGCAGAGATTGAATCTTTTTATCTCCACCTTTCCAATCGCGGAATAGCCCTCGTTGCCAGCCACGCAAAGATTCCATTTATACCTGATTTTTTCATTTGATCGATGCAGAATTTCTGCATTTTCTCGGCGGTATCAATAGTTGATGGCGTTAGAAAAAATCCATTTGCGTAGCACATGGAACAATACTTCTTACTGATGGAGCCATCTTTTTCGGTTCCGCCTCCCTGCTTATCTTTTTTTAATGGATAGCCGCAACTTTGACAAACTTGGTTGGATTCCATAATGGTTGTTTTTAAGGTTAAGAAACTATGGAGTTTCAAATGTATCCGTGACGCAGAAGGTTTGTATGACGATACTCAGGGGAAGATGTGTTGGCCGTCGAGTGCGCTCTGCAAGTTGGTTGAATTTTTCTTTGCTTTCTCTGCGCCTCTGCGGTTTAATGTTTTTACCGCAGAGAGCGCAGAGGACGCAGAGATTGAATCTTATACGTTCACCCCAAAGAGATATCCCACCAATGCCGAAAGGACCATTGCAATGGTTCCCCAAATAAGAATGCGCACAACAGCCTTTATAATACTTGACCCTCCCGTTTTAGCGGAAACAGCGCCCAATATAACCAGCGATAAAATGGTGAACCCGTACAGGAAATATTCCATCTGAGCTACAGGTGCGAAGAGCGTGACCAGCATGGGTAGTAGTCCTCCCACAGTAAACGCAGCCCCCGATGCAATAGCAGCTTGAATTGGGTTGGCCTGACTGATTTCCGTTATGCCCAGCTCATCGCGCATGTGTGTTCCCAACGCGTCAGCAGCAGTCAATTCTTTAGCAACTTGCATGGCGGTTTCCTTTTTCAAGCCGCGCTTCTCGTAGATCTGCGCGAGGATGTGCAACTCCTCCTCCGGCATTTCTGCTAACTCCTGTTTCTCTCGCTCGATGTCGGCCTTTTCAACGTCTGTTTGCGAACTCACCGATACATATTCGCCGGCAGCCATCGATAATGCGCCGGCCACCAAACCCGCTACGGTGGCCAGTAAGATAGGGTCACGCGTGGTGCTCGCAGTCGTTACACCGATGGCTAGACTAGAGATGGAAATGATCCCGTCGTTAGCCCCCAATACAGCAGCACGCAACCAATTACTGCGATGGATGTAATGACTGTCGAGGTAGTTGTCGATGTTGATAGGGGCCATGATGCTTTTTAGCGAATGTAGAATGTTTTGAATGAACCCGCATTGACGTAAAGCAAGCATAGAAGAATTTCAAATAGCACATATCTCTTACCTTCGCCTCATGTCTGACTCTGCAAAAAAAGACAGTGCCGAAAAAGCGATTGCTCTCATACGCTCGCAAGCGAAAGGCCGCGATGCTCATTCGCTTGCCGGTTCGCTTATGCAAGGCGACCGCGCGGCACTGGCACAGGCAATTACATGCATTGAAAGTGGACCCGATGAATTGGCTGCTGAAATCGTACGCTTGTGCTTACCGGCTTCGGGTCGCTCGGTGCGCATGGGCATCACCGGTGTGCCGGGTGTAGGGAAGAGCACCTTCATTGACACCTTCGGTATGGCACTGCTTAAGTCCGGTAAGAAGGTGGCTGTGCTGGCAGTAGATCCGAGTAGTCCCATCAGTAAAGGCAGTATCCTTGGCGATAAAACACGCATGGATCGCTTAGCGGCAGATAGTCGTGCATTCATTCGGCCTTCACCTTCGAGCGACACGCTGGGAGGCGTAGCGCGTAAAACACGCGAAACCATATTGCTTTGCGAAGCAGCCGGTTACGATACGATTTTGGTAGAAACAGTAGGAGTAGGGCAAAGCGAAACAGCTGTGCATGCCATGACCGATTTCTTTGTGTTGCTCATGCTGGCCGGCGCGGGTGATCAGCTGCAAGGAATTAAGCGAGGCATCATGGAAATGTGCGATGCGATGATTATTACCAAAGCAGACGGGACCAACATCGCTCATGCTACACGCGCTAAAGCCGAGTATGCCTCTGCTTTGCACCTGTTCCCGGCGCGCGAAGACGGCTGGTTTCCTCCGGTACTGACAACCTCAGCACTCGAGCAGAAGGGTATCGATGAGGTGGTGGAGTTGCTATCACAGTACACAACTTGGATGCAAGAGCGAAGTCTTTTCAACGAACGACGCAAAAAGCAGAACCTGTCGTGGTTGCATGAATCCCTTCGATCAGCAATCATCGATCGTTTTTACCACAATTCTGAAGTGATGGAGAAAGTCAAAAAAGTAGAAGTGGATGTATCGTCAGGCTTACTGTCTCCATTTCAGGCGGCCACAGAAATCTTACAACTATACAGCCAGCGGGTATCGTGAGGCGGCTCTGCTGTCAGCCGATAAAGAAAACCGGTTCGTTATCTAGAATGCAGAAAATGGAGCACGGCTTGTTCCATGCGCTCATGTGCATTGGTATAATCTTGACGCTCAAAAGCCTTTCCGGTTACCTGCTCATAGAGTTCGATGTAGCGAGCTGATATCTGGCCTATCCATTCATCGGTCATATCAGGAACGGTCTGTCCGTCTTTGCCCATGAAGTCATTTGCAATGAGCCACTCGCGCACGAACTCCTTACTCAATTGGCGCTGTTGTTCGCCGCTTGCCTGACGTTCGGCATAACCATCGGCATAGAAATAACGCGAAGAATCGGGCGTGTGGATTTCATCCATCAGCAGGATTTCATCACCACGTTTACCAAACTCATACTTGGTATCGACCAAAATGAGACCTTGTTTGGCGGCTATTTCGGTGCCTCGAGCGAATAGCGAGCGAGTATACGATTCGAGTTGGGTATAATCACTTTCCGAAACGATTCCCTGAGCAATGATCTGCTCTCGCGAAATGTCTTCATCGTGGCCTTCGCTTGCTTTGGTAGTAGGCGTAATGATGGGCTCCGGCAAGCGGTCGTGTTCCTTTAAACCTTCCGGCAATGTTACTCCGCACAATACGCGCAATCCGCTGTTGTAGGTGCGCCATGCGTGGCCGGTAAGATATCCACGTATCACCATTTCAACCTTGAATGGTTCGCAACGATAGCCTACTGTGATATTCGGATCGGGACTCGCCAAGCGCCAATTGGGCACTACGTCTGCTGTAGCCTCCAGCATATGGGCTGCAATCTGATTCAACACTTGGCCTTTAAACGGAATAGCTCTTGGCAAAACCACATCAAATGCAGAAATACGGTCACTGGCTACCATCACCAGCAAGTCATTGCCAATGCTATAAACATCGCGTACTTTGCCCTTATAAAAGGCGGTTTGATTAGGAAAGTTGAAGTGTGTGCCGCTTATTGCCATTTGAGTTGCAAGTTGAAAATTGAAGGTTAAAGGTTAATTCGCCACTAGTCACTAGTCATTAGTCACTAATCCCTACCTCGGCATTCCCCCTTTCATCCCCTTCATCTGCTGCATCATCTGGGCCATCTGAGTCTTGTTGGTCATCATCTTCATCATCTGCTTGGTTTGGTCGAACTGCTTCATGAGGCGGTTTACCTCGTCGAGTGATCGGCCGGAACCTTTTGCAATACGTGCCTTGCGCGATGGATTGAGCAGGGTAGGGTTACTGCGCTCGGTGGGAGTCATGCTTTGAATGATGGCCTCGATGTGCTTGAAGGCATCTTCATTGATCTCCACATCTTTCATGGCTTTACCTACGCCGGGAATCATACCGATGAGGTCTTTCATGCTACCCATCTTTTTGATTTGCCCAATTTGGTCGAGAAAGTCGTTGAAGTCGAATTGATCCTTCTTGATGCGCTTCTCCAGTCGCTTGGCCTGTTCTTCATCGAACTGTTCCTGCGCGCGCTCTACAAGCGAAATCACGTCGCCCATTCCCAGAATACGGCTGGCCATACGCTCAGGATAGAACACGTCGAGCGCGTCCATCTTTTCGCCGGTACCTACAAACTTAATAGGCTTGTTCACTTCGCTCTTAATGGAAAGAGCAGCACCACCGCGCGTGTCACCATCGAGTTTGGTGAGCACAACGCCATCAAAATTAAGTCTTTCGTTAAAAGCTCGGGCAGTGTTAACTGCATCTTGCCCCGTCATGGAATCAACTACGAAGAGAATTTCGCTAGGCTTGAGCGCTTCCTTGACATCCTTTATCTCGGCCATCATTTGCTCATCGATGGCCAAACGTCCGGCTGTATCGACAATCATCACGTTGAAGCCATTTTGCTTGGCATAGTTCAACGCGTTAGTAGCAATGGAAACGGCGTTTTTGTTTTCACGCTCGGAATACACTTCGACACCGATACTTTCACCGACTACATGCAACTGATCTATCGCCGCCGGACGGTAGATATCGCATGCAACCAACAAGGGCTTTTTTCCCTTTTTGGTTTTCATCAGGTTGGCGAGTTTTCCCGAGAAGGTTGTTTTACCTGAACCCTGCAGACCACTCATCAAAATGATACCCGGATTACCCTGGTAATTGATGTCGGTTGCCGTGCCACCCATGAGCTCCTTAAGCTCATCGTGGGTAATTTTAACCAGTAACTCTCCCGGTTTTACAGCGGTAAGTACTTGTTGGCCTAGAGCCTTTTCCTTTACACGCTCGGTAAAATCTTTGGCTGTTTTATAGTTGACGTCGGCATCGAGGAGCGCTCGACGGACTTCTTTCAGTGTTTCAGCAACGTTTATCTCGGTGATTTTTCCTTCACCTTTTAGAATCTTAAACGCCCTGTCAAATTTCTCGGTTAAATTCTCAAACATGTCTTACTAGCAAATGGGCCGCAAAGATAGTTGCAGGAGGACGATTACGGATTACGGATTACGGATGTAATTAGTAAAGGGGCGGAAAGGTAAGCCCGGAATCGCGCAGGCTGCGATTTACTTAAGGTCAGCAGCAATATCCATGGGGTCGCTGCCAGCGGAATAAGCCTTGAGCCATGCACCTTCAGGAGAAACCAGTACCTTGTGGAAATTCCACTCAACCTTATCGTCTGAAACCCCATTGGCATCTTTGTTCATCAGCCATGTGTAAACAGGATGCTGATCGCCTCCCTTTACATTGACTTTAGAGGCCAAAGGGAAAGTGACGCCATAATTTTTCTCACAGAAGTCAGATATTTCCTTTTCGCTGCCGGGTTCTTGTCCTAAGAACTGATTGCATGGGAAACCGATAATAACCAATTTATCTTTGTGCTCATCGTATAACTTCTGAAGCTTGGCATACTGAGGAGTGTGACCGCACTTGCTTGCTACGTTCACACATAACACATATTTACCCTTGTATTGCGACATTGAAACGGTGTTACCTGCAATATCGGTGTATGTCAATTCGTAGAATGATTTCGGGGTTTCTGCAAGCATAGCGGCTTTCTTTTCGGGGGTTACGTGGTTTCTAAAGCTGTAAATAGCCAGTGCGATAGCAATGACGGCAACGATAATGAATGTTGTTTTCATGTTTTTAAAAACAGAGAAACAGCAAACTAGTTCAATGATAATCTGAAAATGTAGAGAACTTGCAACATCCGGAAGATCAATTTGTTTCTAGCATCTCATTCTCCATTCTGAATTCTTTGCATCTATTGAAATGACCATTACCTAATGCTGCAATTCCATCACACTCTCATGTGATACCTCTCACCGCTCATCGTGAGATATGGTCTTCTATCCTGCCTCGCAAAAAGAGTAGTCTTGTTTCATTAATTAAACTACCATGAAACAGATTATCTACTTAATCGCAGCGTTGCTTGTATCTGCGCTGCTAACTGCTCAAAGCATTCCAAATGGCGATTTTGAGCAATGGACTACCTACAATTTTTTTGAACCTAGCGATTGGATTTCGTCAAATACGGAAACGATTCACGAGAATAACTGGATAACCGTTTTGCCTGTTGTTGGGCACGATGGCATAGGCCAGGCTATTCGGGTTTCGACTGACGGTCAAAACGGCCGCGTTATGCCCGGCTATTTTTCCAATACTCTTGGCGACCCTTTGCTTGGCGAGGGAGGAACGGAATACCACGATATCCCTCATTCTATGACCGGCTACGCGCGTTACCACACGCTGGGGGCCGACACATCCTTACTAGTGATTGCATTCAAGAAAGAAGGCAATTTGATTGGTCTTCACGTCATTCCATTTTACGGAAACCAAAACAGTTTTGTGCCATTTGAACACTTTTTTGAATTGAGTGAGGTTCCCGACACGGTAATCATGGCGGCCGTTTCCAGCGATGTGCGGAATCCGGAGTTAATGACTACCGGCAGTTTTCTGGAACTCGATGATTTGACTTTCCAGGGACGCTTTGTGATGCCTCAACTGCCCAACCATGATTTCGAGAGTTGGAATCACTCGCACATCCATCATGCCCACGACTGGAAGTCGGAGGGCAGACATGTTGACCTTACCGAAGAAACGCCATTCGGTAATTATGCCGTATCGGTTACATCCTATACTGATTGGGAAGGGCATGTGCATGCCTCCGGTATAAAAACCGGATACATGGGAGCCAATGGTGAGTGGTTTGGTGGATTTCCCTACGGCTACTTATCAGATACCCTCAAAGGTTGGTATAAATATCTGACCGATGGGGAAGATGCCGGTTGCATATCAGTGGAGATGATTAGCGGAAGCGTGAGTTTGGGTGGTGCATTCTACCAGTTTTATCCGACCGATGATTGGACCTATTTTGAGATTCCCATGCAATTATCGCAGCAGCCTGACACCTTGCGCGTGCAGATTATGTCGACCGCCTTACCATATGACGAGGCAACACCGGGAAGCACATTGATGATAGACAACCTTCAACTGACCTCTCAACCACTGGCAATTGCCCCCTTGCGTATCGATGCACCAGGAGAGCCTTATCCCAATCCGGCTGTTGCACTGATTCATGTGCCGCTGCCCATTAATTATAAGGGTGACATTCACGTGTTGGTTTACGACGAGCGCGGAGCTTTGGCAAAAACCTACAATTTCCATCAGCCTGAAAGCATTTTACGATTGCCCTTAGACGCATTAGCTCCCGGCAATTATGTGTATGAAGTACGCAGCACGGAATGGCTCTATGGCGGACGTTTTGTAAAGAACAGGTAAGTTCAACAGTTGGGCGGTGGCAAACCTTTAGCAGATGTTATTGTTTTGGTAGTATGCGTGGAGTCAAAAAACAACACCTACCCGAAAAAATCTGTTTGGTTTGTCATCGCCCTTTTGCATGGCGCAAGAAGTGGGCAGACGTTTGGGACCAAGTAAAATATTGCAGTGATCGCTGCCGGAACAACCGAAACTGAACATGAACGCCCTCTTGATTTTCCCACACCAGCTTTTTCGTGAGCCAATGCCCGATGTTGATGCAGATGTTTATTTAGTGGAAGAGCCTTTGTTTTTCTTGCAATACAATTTTCATCCTTTGAAAAGAGCCTACCACCGTGCAACGATGAAGGTTTTCGAGGCTGAATTAATAGAGTCAGGCAGGCGTGTCCACTACTTAGATGCTCATCAACAACGTTCCAACGCAATTCACCTTATAGAAGACATGGCCGTGCAAGGTGTAAAGCACATACACCTCTTTGACGTAGTAGACGACTGGTTGGAGAAGAGTATTACAAAGGCAGCGGCAAAGGGAGGTATTGCATTGCATTGGCACCATAGCCCTCAGTTCATGGAGTCGAAAAAGGAGGTGTTGGATTATTCCGGTGGGAAGAAGCGTCTTTTTCATGCAGACTTTTACAAGAAGCAACGTCTCAAGCATCGTGTGCTGATTGACACTGTGGGTAATCCGCTTGGTGGGCAGTGGTCATTTGATGAGGACAATCGCAAAAGATACCCTTCCGGAGCGAAGCCCCCGATGATGCCTCTCCTGGAAAAGTCACCTGTTTGGGACGACGCCGTTCATTACGTCCGGAAGAATTTCGATAATCCGTACGATTTGCCTTTGGGCGACTATCGCTATCCTATTACACGCATTGAAGCTTTTGAGTGGCTAGGGAATTTTCTGATGCACCGATTGAAAGACTTTGGTCCGTATGAAGATGCAATCGTAATGGGGGAAACCTTTTTGCATCATAGTGTTCTCACACCCATGCTCAATGTGGGACTGCTCACTCCAAGGGAAGTCATTGATCGAACCCTTCAGTTTGCAGCCGAGCATGAAGTGCCGATGAACTCGCTGGAAGGCTTCATTCGTCAGGTACTGGGCTGGCGAGAATATATTCGAATGGTCTACGAATGGAAGGGCAGGATAGAGCGCACACGCAATTACTGGGGTTTCAAGCGAAAAGTTCCGCGCGAATACTGGATGGGTACAACAGGTATTGCTCCGGTCGACGACACCATTCGTAAAGTAAGAGAAACGGGCTATTGCCACCATATAGAGCGACTCATGATTGTCGGGAATTTCATGCTGCTCAATGAGTTTGATCCGGACGAGGTGTATCGTTGGTTCATGGAGTTGTTTATTGATGCCTATGACTGGGTGATGGTACCCAATGTGTATGGCATGAGTCAGTTTGCTGATGGAGGGTTGATGGCCACCAAGCCCTACATAAGCGGCAGCAACTATGTAATGAAGATGAGTAATCATGCGAAAGGCTCCTGGCAGGAAACCTGGGATATTCTATTCTGGCGTTTCATCGATAATCACCGGAGTTTCTTTCAAGGAAATCCACGCTTGAACATGATGGTGCGCACCTTAGATAAGATGTCGGATGAGAAGTTGCAGCGCATACGGTCGTTTGAGTTTAGCGAGGCTTAATCAGATTGTTTCCATCGATTGTTATCTTCGCCTCATGCAATCCATTATCCGCAAGCAATTCATGAAAGCCGTGCTAAAGGTGACCGGTGCCGACCGTGTCGATGAGCTTTCATCCTTTGCCGTAGCCAAAGCATATCGAGATGTCTACATCAATTTCAAGCAATATGTAAAAGACTTGTTCCTCATTGTCCTCGGTGTTTTTTCGGCCGCGTTCGGATTAAAGGGGTTTCTGTTATTCAATGATTTCATTGACGGGGGTGTTACGGGCATTTCGCTTCTGCTTTCTATTTTGACCGATTTGCCGCTGTTCGTATTCGTCGTTCTCATCAACATTCCATTCATCGTGCTCGGCTACCACATCATGGGTAAGCAGTTTGTGATTAAAACTACAATTGCCATTAGCACACTGGCATTGGTATTGGCGACGGTTACTTTTCCGGAGGTAACCAACGACTCACTCCTCGTAGCCGTCTTCGGAGGGTTGTTTTTAGGAGCCGGCATCGGTTTCTCTGTGCGAGGTGGGGCTGTCATTGATGGCACAGAGGTATTGGCCATTTACATGAGTCGCAAGACCGGTATGACCATCGGTGATATTGTGGCGATTGTGAACGTATTCATCTTCTCCATAGCCGCTTATTTCCTGGGAATTGAAGTGGCGTTGTATTCCATGATCACGTATTACGCAGCTTCCAAGACGTTAGACTTTTTGATAGAAGGGGTAGAGGAGTACATTGGCGTAACGATTGTGTCGCCGCATGCCGACGAAATACGCGAGATGATCATTCAAAAGATGGGACGCGGGGTGACGGTCTACCAAGGTAAGCGAGGCTATGGCAAGAATGGTGAAACAATAGATGCTGACATCATTTACACGGTCATTACCCGTTTAGAAATAGGCAAGCTCAACACCGAATTGGCCAAGATAACGACCAACGCCTTTGTGGTCATGAGCAGCGTAAAGGACACGCGCGGCGGTATGATTAAGAAAAGGCCGCTGAAGCACTAACCCTCGACTACGCTCGGGTACCTACCCTCGGCGACGCTCGGGTAACGCCTTCGGGTAAGCTCGGGTGCTCACACTCGGCTACGCGGCTGCCGAGCCGAGTCGAAGTGAGATATATACCATTCGGCGCCATTGCTCGTGCGCCCACTCATGAAATCGCCAGGGCATAATCGCCCTCAACTAAAACACGCAACCTGACCGTACTTTCTAATTAGTACTTAGTAATTAGTACTTAGTAATTAGCTCTTCCTTCCTATACTTGCCCTACAAATTCAAACCCACACACCATGGCAAAGTCAAAAGATCAAAAGAAAGAGGTGAAGAAAGTTGCAACAAAGACTAAATCGGAGAAGCGCGCCGAAAAGCGTGACAAGAAACCGAAATACGACTAAGGCTTCTTTTCTTCTACAAAAGGTGCCACCAGGTTTTGGTGGTGAATCTTCAACATCGGCGCATCGGCATCGGGACGTATAACCTGCTGCCAGGGCGCCGATTTGCGTAAATAAAGGTTTACCAAAATGGCATCATTGCGATCACGAAAGACTAACGTGTCGTTGTCGGCTGCCGCGCGTTGAGCAAAAGTTGCCGCCTCGCGGTAAAGATTATAATTCACCCGCTCATTGGTATCCCTATTGGCAAGAGCCGGGTACAAGTTGGCCACCATGATAGCCGATACTATTCCCATCACCGCATACCCAACATTACGCATCGTTTTGCTATACTCCATCATGCGATCTATGCCAAAGGCTAGCAACAGGCATGCGAATGGAATGACGAAAATGGCGTAGCGAATGTCGAACGGGATAGAATGGCCGGAGCGCAGAGCCATTACTACCACAAACACGAGATACATTACAAGCGGGAAGGTCACAAACATCACTGGTCGGAAATACTCCGATTTACGCACCTTCCTAAACACGAAAAACAACGCCGTCAGCGGAAGAGCAAACAAAATGATTTGCAGTGCCAGAAGTGAATCGTCTGTGAGCCGAACTCCGAAAATGGTGATGTAATTGGCCGTAGTATCGCTAACAATATCACCGGCCGTGCGCACATGTTCAGGCATCTCTCCATTGACAGGTAAATTCAACTGCCACATTTGTCGCTCAATATTCATGGGCTTTTTCCCTTGCCATCCCCCGTTGAACAACCAAATGGAAAAGATACCGAATCCCACGGCGGCCATAATCGCATACTGCACAAGTGCCTTTCGGTGACTGTGAAAGATCGCCACCAGCAATACATGCGAGAGAAAAACATAGAGCGTTACATAATGCGAAAGCAACGAAAAATTCAGTACCAGCACATACAGCGGAATGTGCAGCCACGTATGTCGCTTGGCTACACTCACTTGGTAGATGCTGTAGGTAGCCAGCAGAATGAGAAACGTGGCAGGTATATAAGCACGTGCCAACTGACCGTATTCTACCAATACCGGATGAAAACTCAGAAGCGCAGCAGCGATGTTCGCCGTTCGCTCATTGAAAAGCTGGCGGCAGAAGTAATAGCCCAGAATTACCGTGAGTACTCCAAATAGGACGGAGAGCGAGCGCAATGAGAAATTACTATCTCCAAATAAACTAGCCCAACCATAAAGCAAAACATTGTAGGCTGCTGCGTTTCCACTATCGGCTATCGTAGCTCCTACTACATTGTTCAATGTTCGATGCTCGCGTAAATCTTGCTGGGTAAAAGTGCTATCCAGCTCCACATTCAGGGTTAACCCCGGGGTCATGTTGGCATCTATGCCATTAATACGGCACAAAGTCATGAGCTCATTTTGAGTGAGCGACTGACTCTCAAGGTGATTCAACCGAATCAGCAACGAGCCAATAATGAATAAGCTCAATAGAGCGGAAGTTCTAATCACAGCAGAGGTTGCGGGTTGCAGGTTTCAGCGCCGAAGGTAAGAAGATTTTGGATTGCCGTTGTGCTCCGTGGCGAGTTGAAGGCAGATCCACCAGGACAAGCAGAATAAAGAATGGTGAATGAGCTTGCGCTACAATTACTCTCAATTCTTCTTACACGAACTGTTTTCGGGTGCTTTAGACCTACATCACGAACAACAAAAGAGCCGTCATAAACGTCAATAGCGCGACCTTTTTCAATTCACTATCAAGCTGTGCCGGAACATTGCATTTCCAAACTTTCACAAGCAACAGACATTGAGCAATCGCCGGTATGCATGCTGTGAATGCCCTGCCATTTTCTTGTTGCGCAAGCCAGATAACCAGTGTCAATGTTCCTAATCCAATTAGAATCGATTGATAGATCTTTCCGTTGCGGAATCCCATTTTCACCACCAGCGTATGCTTGCCGCTGGCTCTGTCGTTTTCATGGTCGCGCAGGTTGTTCAAGTTCAGAACGGCTGTGCTGTAGAGTCCGGTAGTGGCAGCGAGCCAAATAGCGTGTGTTTCGAATTGCCCTGTCAAGAGGTAGTAAGTGCCCAGCGCGCCCACCGGACCAAAGAAAAGGAATACAAAAAGGTCGCCTAGTCCTCGATATCCGTATGGGTTGCTTCCAACGGTATATTTGATTGCCGAGACAATTGCGGCAAGTCCCAAAGCCAGCATAAGAATCGCCTCCATGAATTGCGATTTGGGTGAAAAGACCATCCACAACAGCCCGGTACCAGACACGAGTGTGAGAAGCGTAGTGATTATCAGCGCACGTTTCATTTGCACCCGACCAATGGCTCCACTTTGCATGGCTCTGGCCGGTCCCACGCGCTGCTCGTTGTCAACCCCATGGCTATAATCGCCATAGTCATTGGCAAGATTCGATAGAATTTGAAGTAGAAATGTGGTACTTAAAATAAGCACGAGCACCACGCCTGAAGACGTTCCATGATCCTTCGCTGCAGCGGCACCGGCCAAAATACAAGACGCTGCCAGTGGCAAGGTTCGCAGGCGCATAGCCTGTATCCACTTCTTCATGCCTTATGGGAACTTCGGAAACTTCTGGAAGTCGGGGTCACGCTTTTCCAAAAACGCGCGCTTACCTTCCTGTGCCTCTTCGGTCAAGTAGTAGAGTAGGGTTGCATCGCCGGCGAATTCCATAAGACCGCGCTGACCATCGAGCTCGGCATTCAACCCGCGCTTTATCATGCGTAAGGCGAGCGGACTGCGCTTCATCATGGTTTTGCACCAGCGCACGGTTTCGTCTTCCAGTTGAGCGAGAGGTACCACCTTGTTCACCATGCCCATATCTTCTGCTTCAGCAGCGGTGTATTGTTCGCACAAAAACCAAATTTCACGGGCCTTCTTCTGGCCGACGTGCCGAGCCAGGTAGTTAGAACCAAACCCCGCATCGAAGCTGCCCACCTTTGGGCCTGTTTGTCCAAATCGAGCATTATCGGAAGCAATGGTGATGTCACACACCACGTGCAACACGTGTCCTCCGCCAATGGCATAACCATTCACCATTGCGATTACAGGCTTAGGCATTTCACGAATGCGCTTGTGCAGATCAAGCACGTTCAAACGCGGCACACCGTCTTCACCAATGTATCCTCCCACACCTTTCACGTTTTGATCGCCACCACTGCAGAATGCTTTGTCGCCTTCACCGGTTAGAACGATTACAGCGATGTCGTTGCGCTCACGGGCAATGTCCATGGCATCGATCATCTCCATGTTCGTTTCCGGACGAAAGGCGTTATAGACCTGCGGACGGTTGATGGTGATTTTCGCAATTCCCTCGAAATATTCGAAGCGGATATCGGTATAGGATTTAATAGGAGTCCAGTTTCTCATGGGATGTTCTTACTTGAAAAAAAAAAACAATCAAGTGCAGGAATTGTTACACCGACTACACGGATTTACATGCGTTCGATAACCATGGCACTGGCACCGCCGCCGCCGTTACAAATGCCTGCGCCACCAATTTTTGCATTGTTTTGTGCCAACACATGCACCAGAGTAACCATGATGCGCGCACCGGAACAACCCAGCGGGTGCCCCAATGATACAGCGCCACCATTCACGTTTACCTTGGATGCGTCGAGTCCCATTTTTTGTGCGTTGGCTATACCTACAACCGAGAACGCTTCATTCAATTCAACGAATTCAAGATCGTTCATGGTGAGGCCTGCTTTAGAGACTGCTTTTGGAAGAGCGAGAGAAGGGGTGGTCGTAAACCATTCCGGTGCCTGCTCAGCATCAGCGTATCCGCGGATTTTAGCCAGTGGCTTCAGTCCAAGTGAATCCATTTTCTCTTTGCTCATCAGAATAACAGCCGCAGCGCCATCATTCATAGTGCTGGCGTTTGCCGCCGTTACAGTTCCTTCTTTCGTGAAGGCTGCGCGCAAACCGGGAACCTTATCAAAATTGACATTCTTATATTCTTCGTCTTCGCTGAAAGTCACTACATCGCCTTTGCGACCTGTAACTTGCACAGGCACCACTTCATCGGTGAATTTGCCAGCGGCCCATGCTGCAGCCGAACGCTTATAGCTTTCGATGGCAAATGCATCCTGGTCTTCGCGTGTGATGTTGCATTCTTTCGCGCACATATCGGCAGCTACGCCCATAGCGTAATTGTGGTAAACGTCGGTCAGTCCATCCTTGGCCAAACCGTCTATCATACTTACGTTACCGTATTTATTTCCCCAGCGCAGGTTTTCAGAATAGAAGGGAACCTGGCTCATGCTTTCCATACCGCCGGCTACTACTACATCGGCATCGCCGAGCATAATGCTTTGCACGCCTTGCATGATGGCTTTCATGCCTGATGCACATACTTTGTTAACTGTGGTGCACGCAACACCATCAGGTAAACCGGCAAACTTAGCCGCTTGACGGGCAGGAGCCTGACCGATATTGGCCTGAAGCACACAACCCATGATTACTTCATTTACCTCATTCGGATTCAGCTGAATGCGATCCAAAGCGCCTTTGATGGCGGTTGCACCCAGTTTAGTGGCAGAAACAGAGGCGAGAGAACCACCGAAACTCCCCATAGGAGTGCGCACGGCAGCAACGATAAAAACTTCTTTCATTGAGAATTTTTTTTAGGCCGCAAATATAGGAGATTGCCTAAGCTGTTACTTAGTTAAGCGCCTGGTGGTTCTATGAAAATGTACTCAATACCTGAGTAATAAACCGAGGAATGGATTGCGGAACGAGAACCGCAATGAAAACAATACCAAACAAGGCGCCCCATATATGAGCATCGTGAGCGATGTTGGAACGCACATTTCGCTTCATGAAATGCTCCAATAAAAAGAACACGAATACTCCAATAAATGCGGGCATGGGGATAAAGAAAAATGCGATTTCATTGAGCGGAAACAAGATCATGTAAGCCATCAGTAAGGCACTAACAGCGCCGCTGGCACCAACGGAATTATAGCCATAGTTATCACCGTGCTTTCGCATGGATGGAAGGGTTGCTGCGACGCCACCCAAAACATAGAGCGCAATGAACATGAGGCCTCCTTTCATACTTCCCCAGTTCATGGTAAATATGCTTTCCATCACTCGACCAAACGAGTAGAATACGAACATGTTCAGTGCGAGGTGTATTCCATCGGCGTGCACCAACATATGCGTGAACAGTCGGTAATACTGCTTTTGATGCTTCACCCGGTAAGGGCTGTGCAGCAGTTTTTCAAACAGCGCTGATTGTTCAAAGGCACGCCACGACACCAAAACAGTAGCGGCCAGTATAATAAAAGTAAGTGGGGTAGAAGCCATCGTGAAATAGGAGTTTAGCTGGAATGATCAGCAATTATGAGCCAGCGTCCTTGGATATTCTTCCAAAGCAAACTGTAATGACCATTGAGTGTATCGGCCGTGCGAAATAGCTCCCATTTACCAATCACATAAGCGGAAGAGTCGCCGGTCAGTTCAAGCGTCAAATTCGTGAATTGCAATTTCCCCATGGCTTGCGTATCCGGATAGCTTTTCTTGTAGTTATCGAGTGTAGGCTGCCAGCCAAATGTGATTCCACGCTTTCCTATAAAGCGTAAGGAATCACTTTTCCAATAGCCCTCCATAAAACCCTCCAAATCGCCGCGGTTCCATGCTAGTTGCTGCGCATCCATTACCTGTTGAATTTCTTTTATTGTTGCAGCCGTGTCGTGTGGTTTCGGCTGTTGGCTGCATGCTGCCAAAACGAGAATAACGGATGCGATGAGGAAGTGCTTCATGACGGTTGCTAAGTGCGGCCTAAATGTACGAGTTCGGCGGTTGACCAATCAGCAAGCGCTTTTTCTAATTCTTCCGTCCGGGTCATACTCAGATTAAAGTCTATCATACAGTCAACCTCCGTAATCATTTCGTTCTTTTCCATGTCGAGGTCTTTGAGCACTTTCATCACGGCGGGCATATCTGCATAGCCGAAGGTGAGTCGATAACGATCTTTCACCGGTCGAACCTCAATGGAGGCATCTTCCACACACAACTTCGCAGCTGTTTTGTATGCATCGATAAGTCCTCCTGTGCCGAGCTTGGTTCCGCCATAATAACGCACCACTGCGATGAGAATGTTGGTCAGTTCAGCCGACTGAATTTGTCCGAAAATAGGCTTGCCTGCTGTGCCGGAAGGTTCTCCATCATCGTTGATTCGATACCTGCCGTAATCCCAGCCCAGGCGCCACGCATAACACACGTGTGTTGCATTGTGGTGTTCTTTCCACAGAGCATCGATATGCGACTTCACCTCTTCTTCATTGCGAACGGGGAAGGCATAGCCTAAATGGCGACTGCCCAATACACGATACTGGGAGGTGGTAGGAGAGGCGATGGTGCGATAGGTCGACAATCAGGAAATGGGATTCATCATAACACTGAAAACCGTGATGCCGTTGGGGTCTCGGTCATAATACAGCTTATCAAGCGCTCCTAAAATGTTCTTGGCTCGGAAATACGAGGTGTGAAGAATGTTTTCACCCTTCAAATTCCATTGAATAGTGAAACTGCTCTCAGCCTCCTTGTAGCTCTTCACATAATCGAGCATATGCTTGAGTGTTTCCGTGCGAGTTTCCCCATTGCATGTGTGAAAGAGGAAACTTTGGTTGTGCATCGGATTGATGGTGATGAGGCGTAATAAAACTCCGCCGGGTGCCTCTTCAAACTGAAACACGAGGCTGTTTTGTCCCAAACCGATATACTTCCCAATTTCGCCCTGAAGTTGGGCTTGCTCAATGTTTTTGTCTACAGTCATGACACAAAGGTAATCGCCGGAGGTGCGTAACACGGCATTTGAATTAGGAAAAATGGCGATAGGGGAGCGCTTGGTAAACTTGATGACTCACGTTCAAAGAAGAATGGAGAATGGAGAATGATTCACAGAGGTTCTCCGTTCTCCATTCTCCATTCTAGACTACCTAAATAATAGAAGGACTCCAGTCGGTGGGCTCACGTCTGAATCACCCCAACATTATACGCACGCTCAGCCGGTGCATTGCTTGCTGCTTCGATACCCATGCTAATCCACTTGCGTGTATCAGCCGGGTCAATGATGGCGTCGAGCCATAGACGGGCTGCTGCGTAGTAGGGTGATATCTGGGAATCGTATCGATCTTTAATCTTATTGTAGAGCTCGTCTTCACGTTCCTTGGTAATCTCCTCGCCTTTGGCTTTTAGCGAGGCCACTTCAATTTGGAGCAACACCTTGGCCGCTTGTGCACCGCCCATCACCGCTACCTGAGCGGTCGGCCAGCCCACAATCAAACGGGGGTCGTAAGCTTTTCCGCACATGGCGTAATTACCGGCTCCGTAGCTATTTCCCGTAATAATGGTAAACTTCGGTACGACACTGTTGGCCTGGGCGTTCACCATCTTCGCTCCGTCCTTAATAATGCCGGCTTGCTCACTGCGGGAACCCACCATGAAGCCCGTCACGTCCTGTAAAAAGACGAGAGGTATATTTCGCTGATTACAGTTCATGATGAAACGCGCCGACTTATCTGCGCTGTCTGTATAGATCACACCGCCGATTTGCATTCCATCCTTCTTGCTCTTTACCATCAAGCGCTGGTTTGCCACAATTCCGACAGCCCAACCATCAATGCGGGCAGTGCCGCACACGATGCTCTTTCCGTAATCAGGTTTGTATTCTTCAAATTCACTGTTATCGACTATGCGTGCGATTATGTCCATCACGTTGTATGGCTTCACGCGATCATCGGGCATAATGCCATAAAGCTCTTTCGCTGAAAAACGGGGTGGGGCAGAGGCTACGCGATCGAAACCTGCTGTTTGCGAAACACGCCCCATCTTGTCCATGATGTTCTTGATTCTATTTAATGCATCTTTATCATCTTTCGCTTTGTAATCAGTCACCCCGGAAATCTCACAATGCGTGGTAGCACCACCCAAGGTTTCATTGTCGATATCTTCACCAATGGCTGCTTTCACGAGGTATGATCCCGCCAGGAAGATGGTGCCGGTCTTGTCCACGATCATGGCTTCATCACTCATGATGGGTAAGTAGGCCCCCCCTGCAACACAGCTTCCCATAATGGCTGCTATTTGAGGAATACCACGACTACTCATAATGGCATTGTTGCGGAATATGCGTCCGAAGTGCTCCTTGTCAGGGAAAATTTCATCTTGCATGGGAAGATACACACCTGCACTATCCACCAAATAGATGATGGGGAGGCGATTTTCCATGGCAATCTCCTGCGCGCGCAAGTTCTTTTTACCCGTCATAGGGAACCAAGCTCCGGCTTTAACCGTGGCATCGTTTGCCACTACCATGCATTGTTTCTTACGGATATAACCAATGACCACAACCACGCCTGCTGCAGGACAACCACCATGTTCCTTGTACATGTCATCGGCAGCCAATGCACCAATCTCAATGCGCGGAGCGTCGTCATCGAGCAGAAAGTCGATGCGCTCCCTGGCTGTCATCTTTCCCTTCTCATGTTCCTTGGCGATGCGCGACTTTCCGCCACCTTCGTACACCTTGTCGAGCTTGCGTTGCAAGCCACCCACAAGCTGCATCATTTTATCTTCGTTCTTGTTGAATTCTAGGTTGTGTTCCATTGTAATTGAATGGTGAACCGCGAAAATAAGTACTAATTACGAAGTACTAAGTAGGGCAACTGCATGCGGTTTTAGCAAAGAACAGTATTGCCAAAGTGAGTGCCCATCTAAACTCACTTCGTTATCAACCGAAACTCTTATCGCAGGAGTGTTACCTCTCCTTCAAGGATATCATCACCAACGAGCGAGTTTCCAATTGCATCTTTGGCCATCATCAAAAAATAATAGGTTCCTTCGGATGCCGGTTCATTGTCCACCTTGCCATTCCAGCCCGTTGTGAATTGTGTTGTTTCGAATAGCAGCGTTCCCCAGCGATCGAAAATTCGAAGTTCGTAGCGAGACACCCCTTTTCCTTCCGGTTTGAATACATCGTTCTTACCATCACTGTTGGGCGTGAAGACATTTGGCACTTTTAAATCACCGCATTCCGGCACAATGGTGACGGACGAGGTTGATTCGCATGCGCCGTTTTGAGCATGTAGGGTATATACCGTAGTCGATGTTGGCGTTGCGATAGGGGAGAGTATGGTTGGGTCGTTGAGACCTATGGACGGCTCCCAGAAATAGGTCGTTCCGGTGGTGCTTCCCTCCAATTGAAAGCCATCTTCGCAGTCTGCAACACCTCCCGATCCTGCATCAACCGAAGGTGCATCTTGAAACGTCAAAGAAATCGATGCAGAAGAACCACAACCAACTGCGCTTTCTATACTGACTGTGTAGGTATCCGATTGAGATACGAGTATACTGCTACCAGATTGTCCGTTGCTCCAGGTGAAGTTTCCTGTAGTGCCTGATGCCGTCAGCGTTACGTTATCACCCTCGCATGGATTCTGAGGCGAAGCAATGATGGTCAATGAGGTTCCGGAGCTCTCTCCATTCGACTCTCCCGGTGTATAGTTTAATCCATCGGCGAGCCAAACAGCAGGGTCGGCGCAACTTCTATACACTGTTTGTCCGTCATCGGCTGTCGGTACTTGCTCAAAAGTCGAGCTAGCCGATGCCAGTTGGATGGTTTGCGCAAAACAACCAAACATGGCGTCGGATGAAAATGTGGGCGTCTGAGCAAACTGCCCACTGCCCCAGTAGATTCCATCTTGAAGTTGTCCGGAAGCATTAACTAAAGCGAGCTGTTCATTCCCGTTGGTTAGAATGCCGATTTCACTATCAGCTCCGCTGGTACAATTGCAGGTTTCTAAGTCAATGTCGACGGGCACCACGGAGTTGTCGGAACCAATTACGAGATATCCGCTTGGTTCGATGATCGTGTTACTCGGAAACGTGACGGAAAAATCACCATCGGTCAAAACAAAACACCCGATGTTTACCGCAGTGTTGCACGTATTGTGAAGCTCAATCCATTCAGCCGTATTCGGCACACAATTACCATCACAATTGCCCGAAGCATTGACCAGCACTTCATTAATGATTACGCATTGCGACTGCATTTGACCTTCAGCAACTATCATCAGCACCAGCGCAACTATCCTTACAAAATCAACCATTTAGAAAAAAGTAGTTTTAAATCTAACCCCCTAACCTCACTAATAACTTGTCACTATTCACTATTCACTAGTCACTAAAATATAATACCCTGCCGTAACGAAAAAATTGCGGAGAAAAGGAATGGCCGTCAATACACCCCATTGAATACGTGGCTTTAACCCAAACTTAGTTTCATAATTCGGGTTGATGAAATACAACGTCTTTCTGGCGATTTCGTAGTTTTCATGGCGGCAAATGCGTTCGAAGCGCTCAATGCTGATTCCGGTTTCTTTAATTTCCAGCAATGCTTCGATCGTTCGTTCATTTTCTCCTCCCATTTTGAGCATTGCTTTATAAAGCCAAACAGGTAAGATATGATAGAAGGGTAGTTTTGACAGAAGCTTATTCTTGGCGATTTGCTGATGACCCCCGAACGGATTATACCAGGGTGGAAAACCCAAAAAGAAAACAGCTCCGGGAGCCATAAACCGCTTTACAAAAGCCATGAACTTCTCCTGGTTGTGAATGTGCTCAATGACGTCGCGCATGATGATGACATCAAAAACGCCGTCGGCTTCAGTGCGATTGTAGATGTCGTCGGCGATGAGCGTGAGACCTTCTCGCGGGCCAAGGAATTGACGAGCTCGTTCAATGCTGGTTTCCGAAATGTCAACACCTGTGACCAGGCAACCAGCCTCCAGAAAAGGAACCATGTTGCCGCCGGTCCCGCATCCTATTTCCAACACTCGCAGCCCTTTAGCCATTGGTTTCAATGGCTCGATGTAGGGAATGACAAACTTGCGCGTTGTGACAGCTTGTTCCTCAAAATATCGCTGAAGGTTAGTATGGCGATCTTGCATGGGGCGAAAATAGACTGCGCCACTGCTTTCTCCCTTGTACAACGAGAAGTTTTTTTGTTCAAAACTCATCAATTTTCGGGCAGCATTCGTTTCGTATTTTCGCAGGCCCGTATTCGGATTGAAGCATTTTTACGACGCGGGAACTTACCTAGTTAGAATTCAAAAACAACCAAGTCAAATCCATAACTCATGGCAGAAGGCGAAAAGATAATTCCAATCAACATTGAGGATGAAATGAAAACCGCATACATCGATTACTCGATGTCGGTTATTGTGAGTAGGGCACTACCCGATGTGCGCGACGGTATGAAGCCGGTGCACAGACGTGTGTTATACGGGATGTTGGAACTGGGGGTAATGTCGAACCGCCCTTACAAGAAGTCTGCACGTATCGTGGGTGAAGTATTGGGTAAGTATCACCCGCACGGCGATGGTGCTGTATATGACACCATGGTGCGTATGGCTCAAGACTGGACGCTGCGTTATCCATTAGTTGACGGACAAGGTAACTACGGCAGCATGGACGGTGACCCGCCGGCGGCGATGCGTTATACGGAAGCTCGCCTGCGCAAGATTGCCGAGGAGTTGCTGGAAGATCTCGATAAAGAGACGGTTGATTTCCAGCCCAACTTCGATGACTCGCTACAAGAGCCGAAGGTTATGCCTGCAAAAGCGCCGAATTTGCTTCTCAACGGGGTAAGCGGAATCGCAGTAGGTATGGCGACCAACATGCCACCTCACAACCTTACCGAAGTGTGTGAAGGTATCATCGCCTATATCGACAACCGAGACATCACCATTGATGAACTGATGAAGTTTATCAAAGCCCCTGACTTCCCAACGGGAGGTACAATTTACGGTGTTGAGGGCGTAAAAAGCGCTTACGAAACCGGTCGAGGACGTGTGGTGATTCGTGCCAAGCATCAAATCGAAGAAATCGACGGTCGTGAATGCATCGTCGTAACTGAAATACCGTATCAAGTAAACAAGGCCGAAATGCAATCGCGCCAGGACGCACTCATTAAGGAGGGCAAACTGGAAGGCATTTCCGACATTCAAGATCAGTCATCGCGTGAAGGTGTGCGCATCATTTACGAGGTAAAGCGCGATGCGATTTCGAACGTGGTGCTAAACAATCTATTTAAGCAATCGTCGCTACAGACTTCATTTTCAATCAACAATGTTGCGCTGGTAAACGGGCGTCCGGAGATTCTGAACCTCAAGCAGATGATTGTGCATTTTGTGGATCACCGACATGAAGTGGTGGTGCGCAGAACGCAATATGACCTTCGCAAGGCACAGGAGCGTGCCCACATTTTGAAAGGTTTGCTCATAGCCTTGGATCATTTGGATCAGGTAATTGCTATCATTCGTGGAAGTCAAACTCCGGAGATTGCCCGTGAAGGACTGATGACCAACTTCCAGTTGGATGAAATCCAGTCGCGCGCCATTCTCGACATGCGTTTGCAGCGATTGACCGGATTGGAGCGTGATAAGATTCGCGAGGAATACGATGAGTTGATGAAGATGATTGCCCGCTACAACGAGATTTTGGGCAGCGAAGAAATTCGCATGGGTATCATTAAAGACGAGTTGCGCGAATTGATAGCCAAATTCGGTGACGTGCGTCGTTCGAATATTGAATACAGCAGTGCAGAACTGAACATAGAAGATATGATTCCGGATGAGATGATGGCTATTACCATCACGCACGCCGGCTACATCAAGCGCACTAACCTCGCAGAATACCGCGCACAAAGCAGGGGAGGAGTTGGTGCAAAAGGCACCACAGCCCGCCAGGAAGACTTTGTGGAGCACATCTTTACTGCGTCCAACCACGACTGGCTCTTGATTTTCACGCAGAAAGGACGTTGTTTCTGGATGCGCGTGTTTGAATTGCCCGAAGGAGCGAAGACAACGAAGGGACGTGCGATTCAGAACCTCATTCAAATAGAGCAGGACGATAAATTGCTTGCTTACATTCCTGTGAAGGATTTGATGAATGAAGATTACGTGAACAGCAATTATGTAATTCTCTGCACCAAGCAAGGTTTGATTAAGAAGACCTCGCTGGAGGCGTATTCACGTCCGCGTTCGAACGGTATCAATGCGATCACCATCGTAGACGGCGATGAACTCCTTTCAGCCCAGCTCACCAACGGAAACTGTGAGGTGATTATGGGAACACGCGAAGGAAAGGCCATTCGCTTCAACGAGAAGACCGTTCGTGCCGTAGGCCGCACCGCGCAAGGGGTGAAGGCAGTATCGCTGGACAGCGAGAAGAACGAAGTAATTGGTATGGTGTGCGTCGACAATCCGAACACCGACATATTGGTAGTGAGTGAAAAAGGATTCGGAAAGCGCTCAGCGCTGGAAGACTACCGCATCACGAACCGAGGTGGAAAGGGTGTGAAGACCATCAACATTACAGAGAAGACCGGCGATTTGATTGCCATTCTCGGTGTAGACAACGACCACGACTTCATGATCATCAACAAGAGCGGTATTACAATCCGCTTGCGTGTAGAGGATCTGCGCGTGGTAGGTCGCGCAACGCAAGGGGTTAAGCTTATCAATCTGCGCGGCAAAGACGAGATTGCAGCGATTTGCAGCGTATTGAAAGACGAGGACGATGACACCCCGACAGCAGAAGTCGTGAACGAAGACATGCCAACAGACGGCACAGATGAAAGCGAAGACACAACCGAAAACGACGAGCCAAGCGGCGAAGAGTAAAAGTAGTTACCTCTTTGTTCTCTCTGCTCCTTATCGGCAAAAACAAAAACGGCATAAAATTTAGAATGCACGAGAAACGCTCAACACGGGCGTTTCTCTATTAAACATACAACCACCAACCATGAAAAGAATCCTGATGATTTCAGTAGGGCTTGCAATGGCTCTACAAACAAGTGCTCAAGCTGATGTAACATCTGCTTACAACGCCAACAAGCAAGGCGATTTTGCTAAAGCAGCTGAGTATATCGACAAGGCCATTAACGATCCGAAGGCTGTAACGAAAGAGAAGACCTGGCGTTATCGCGGTGATATTTACTTGAGTATTGCCGGTTCACCTGAATTGTCGGCCCAGTTTCCAAATGCGATTCAAACCTGCAAAGAATCGTATTTCAAGTCGATGGAAATTGATTCCAAGAAAGAGTGGATTCAGGAAAATACAGCGGGTTTGAGCACACTGCAGGCGCTTGTATTGGAAAATGCCGGCAAGCA